>SBFU01000093.1 GCA_006227785.1 Burkholderiales bacterium | reverse complement strand
TGCCATTCCACAGGCAGGCCCAGCGCCAGCAGGGCGTCCCGCGCAGCCAGACCACGGTCTGGCGTCACGATGTCGTCGTGTTGGCCATGGGCCAGAAACACCGGCATCGAGCGCTGAAGACTGCTGACATCCTCGTGAAGGCGGCCGGCCAGCGGCAGGTAGCCGGACAGGCCGGCCAGTCCCGCCAGCGGTACCGGGGCCAGCAGGCCCGTCAGCAGCGTCATGGCACAACCCTGCGAAAAGCCCATCAGCACGATGCGTGAAGGCGGCACTCCGCGGCCAACCTCGCGTTCGATCAGCTGTTGCACCAGCGCACGGGATGTCAGCAGACCAGACTCGTCCTCCAGACGTGGCCGGGCCGGGTCGGCCGGCACCGGATGGATGTCGTACCAGGCCCGCATGCGGTAGCCCCCATTGATGGTGACCGGCCGCTCCGGGGCGCTGGGTAGAACAAAACGGACAGCACCCACCGGCCCCAGGTCCATGGCCTGCACCACCGGAACAAAATCCTGCCCATCCGCCCCCAGCCCATGCAGAACGATGACGCTGGCCGAAGGCGCTCCGGCCCCGATGTCTTCGCTGAGCAATTCGACGAGTTCAATCGACTGTGTGTTCATGACCCGAGGATAGCGCGCCCCAGGCACGCGGGTTGTCAGGCGAGCAAGCCCGGGGATCTGGCCTACTGACCCGCCAGTCAGGCTATACCCTCTAAACAAGTCGCGCGGCCCTTGCTAGATTGGAGCTTGCCACCAACCAACCGGAGACAAGAATGAGCAAAGTTGCGGCTGAGCGCCTGGCGCTGCAGTGCCTGTACCGATGGGAGAAAACGGCCCCGCAGCGGGTCACCCTCACCCAGCCCATGGGCGGCGGAGAAGTCAAGGACTTCACTTGGGCGCAGGTCGCCGACCAGGCACGCCGTATGGCACAGCACCTTCAGTCACAGGGTTGGGAGCCGGGCTCCAAGGTGGCCATCCTCTCCAAGAACTGCGCCTGGTGGCTGATGAGCGACCTGGCCATCTGGATGGCCGGCTACGTGTCGGTCCCGCTGTACCCGACCCTCGCGCCCGAAACCATCCGGCAGATCCTGGAACACAGCGAGTCCAAAGCCTGCTTTGTCGGCAAGCTCGATGGCTGGGAGGGCATGAAACCCGGCGTGCCGTCGGACATGCCCTGCATCAGTTACCCGCTCTCGCCCGACGATGCCATCCGCTCCTACGAAGCCTGGGACGCCATCTGCGCCCGCACGCAACCCCTGCAGGGCAACCCCGTACGCGACGAAGCCGAACTGGCCACGCTGATCTACACCTCGGGCACCACCGGCATGCCCAAAGGGGTGATGCACAGCTTTGGCAACTTTGCCTGGGCCCTTGAAAAGGGCCTCAAGCGCATTCCCATGACGTCGGACGACCGCATGCTGTCCTACCTGCCCCTGGCCCATGTCGTCGAGCGCATGCTGGTCGAGCATGGCTGGCTGCACACCGGCATGCACCTGTTCTTTGCCGAGTCGCTGGACACCTTCACCGCTGACCTGCAGCGGGCACGGCCCACCATCTTCTTTTCGGTGCCACGTCTTTGGGTCAAGTTCCAGCAGGGGGTGCACCACAAGATGCCACCGGCCAAACTCGAGCGGCTGCTGGGCATTCCCATCCTGGGCGGCATCGTGCGCCGCAAGGTCCTCAAGGCGCTGGGGCTCGACGTCTGCAAGTTCGCCGCTGGCGGCGCCGCGCCCATGCCCATGGCCCTGCTCCAGTGGTACAGCAGGCTCGGCCTCCACATCAATGAGGGCTATGGCATGACGGAAAACCTGGCCCTCTCGCACATCACCGAGCCCGGCAAGAACCAGCAGGGCAGCGTCGGCCCCGCCTACGAGGGTGTAGAACACCGAATCGACCCGGAAACGGGCGAGATCCAGATGCGCAGCCAGGCCCTGATGATGGGCTACTACAAGGAACCTGAAAAATCGGCCGAAGCCTTCACCGCGGATGGCTGGCTGCGCACCGGCGACAAAGGCAGCATCGATGCGCAGGGCCTGCTGCGCATCACCGGGCGGGTCAAGGACTTGTTCAAGACCGGCAAGGGCAAGTATGTCGCGCCAGCGCCGATCGAGGACAAGCTGGTCATGCACGAGTCGGTCGAGGCCTGCGTGGTCACGGGTGCCAACCTGGGTCAGCCACTGGGTATCGTGATGCTCAACGCGGAATTCGTGGCACGCGCAGCCCAGCCGGCAGGTCGCAGTGAAATCGAGCAGTCGCTTGAAAGCCACCTCAAGGACATCAATGCCAACCTCGATCCGCACGAACGGCTGCAATGCGTGGTTGTGGTGACCACGGCCTGGACGGTCGACAATGACGTCATCACCCCGACTTTCAAGGTCAAGCGCAACCGGATCGAAGACCTGTACGCACGCCACTACGAAGATTGGGAGAACTCCGGCAAACGTGTGATCTGGCAAAAGGACTGATGCACCGAACCCGGCATCCCGTTGCCGGGTCGTCCCGGTCGCCCATCAAAAAACCCGCCAAAGGCGGGTTTTTTTCGGATGGCGGGGCCTGGCAATCAGATGCGGAAATCCTCGATGCTCTTGCCGGCCGCCAGTGCATCGCGCACCCATTGCGGTTTGCGGCCTGGGCCGCCCGCCCACAGTTCGCCATTGGGACCGCGGTACTTGGCCGGGGCCGAGGACTTGGTCTTGCCGGCCTTGCGTGCAGTACCGCCGCCCAGATCGGCCACGGTGATGCCGTACTGCTTCATTTTCGCCTTGATGTCGGCAATGACTTCAGACAGTTCGTTCTTGCGTGCTTGCTCGGCCTGTGCCATCAAGGCCTGGGCCTGCGCCATCAGTTCGGAATAGGTTGCCATGGAAGTTCTCGTTTAATGATTGATTTCGGGAAAGTGAATTTGCACCCCAACGATGCAAAGTGGATTCTAATCCGATTGCCAGCCGGCCGGCACCCAATTCTGCAATTCCTGGGGCAATTCGGATTGCAACTGCATACTTTCTTCCGTCACCGGATGTTTCAATCGCAATCGCCAGGCATGCAAAAACATGCGCCGCAACCCCGCTTTGGCCAATTGGCGGTTGAGTTCGAAGTCACCGTATTTGTCATCACCCGCGATACCGTGACCGGCGTGGGCCAGATGGACGCGGATCTGGTGGGTGCGGCCGGTCTTGATGGTCACCTCCAGCAGGCTGAACCCATCCGGGCAAACCGGCGCCAGATCGGGCGGCGCCGGCACGTGGGCGGCCACCCGCACCAGGCTGACCGAAGGCATGCCGTCGGGGTCGTCCCGTGAGGTCACCCGGACCCGACGTTCACCATCGGGCAACAGGAATTTGTGCAGGGGCTGGTCGAGCACCTTGAGCCGCGCCGGCCATTTGCCCTTGACCAGCGCCAGGTAGGTCTTGCCGGTCTGACGCTCGCGAAACTGGTCCTGCAAGGCCTTGAGCGCACTGCGCTTCTTGGCCACCAGCAGCAGGCCACTGGTCTCCCGGTCCAGCCGGTGCACGAGTTCGAGCAACCGCGCCTGTGGCCTGGCCTGACGCAACTGCTCGATGACCCCGAAACTCACACCGCTGCCGCCGTGCACGGCCACGCCGGCCGGTTTGTCGATGGCCAGAAAGGCGTCGTCCTCGAACACCAGCGGGAAATCGCGCGCCGGAGCCGGGTGCTCCGATTTGTCCTGCGCCCGTTCGGAAAGCCGGATGGGCGGTATGCGCAACACATCCCCCGCCACCAGGCGGTCATCCGCACCGGCACGGCCCTTGTTCCGGCGCACCTCTCCGGAACGGATGATCCGGTAGATGTGGCTCTTGGGCACCCCCTTGAGGCTGCGCACGAGAAAGTTGTCCAAGCGCTGGCCGGCCGATTCCTCATCGACGGTGATATGACGGACGGCCGCGCTGGGCGATGGACTGGGCATGATGTGTTCACAAAGCCCACCACACATCCGGCGACGCGTCTATAATGGGTCGCGTCAGTCGTGGGCTCTAAGTGTTTGATTTGCCTTGAGTTTAAGGCAGCCCACCCGAAGCCGGGCCGATAGGACCCGGCCCCGGGGCCCGGACTGGCAAAGAGTTGCCACCTGCGGCACCTGTGTCCTGCCGGCTCCGGTCACCCATTGCGGTTCCGATGCCCCGAAGATGACACAGCGGACGTCGCAGGCGAACCCGCTCAGGAATCAAGCGAACCCGAACGACGGAATACCCCCATCGATCAGCCACCCGGAAGCGGCTGATCGAGGACGAAGCGAGAACAGAGAGACACCGGCCGGACCTTGTTCAAGACATCCGCCCCCTGCCTGCCCTGATCAGACGACGCCCCGCGCCTACGCCCTGACCCGGCGTTTCGATGTGGCACCCCAGGTGCCCGGCCCTTGTGGCCCCGAATGCCCGGTCACCGGCTCTCCGGCAATTCCCACCCCCGTTCGCTTCTCCTTGCTGGTTCATGGCATGGAGGTCGCCGGCTCACATCGGGCCGGTTCGACCGCGTGTGTCTGAACGAAGGAAAAACGCGACATGAAACGCATGCTGATCAACGCCACGCAGGCCGAAGAGCGCCGCCTGGCGATCGTGGACGGGCAGAAACTGCTCGACTACGAAATCGAAATCGAAGGGCGCGAACAGCGCAAGGGCAACATCTACAAAGCGGTTGTAACCCGGGTCGAACCCTCGCTCGAGGCCTGTTTCGTCGACTACGGCGAAGAACGCCACGGCTTCCTGCCGTTCAAGGAGATCTCCCGGCAGTACTTCCAGGGCAACGTCTCGCCTTCGCAGGCCCGCATCAACGACGTCATCAAGGAAGGCCAGGAGCTCCTGGTCCAGGTCGAGAAGGAAGAGCGCGGCAACAAAGGCGCCGCCCTGACCACCTTCATCAGCCTGGCAGGACGCTACGTCGTCCTGATGCCCAACAACCCGCGTGGTGGCGGCGTCAGCCGCCGCATCGAGGGTGAGGACCGGGCCGAACTCAAGGCCGCGCTGGACCAGCTCGAGTACCCCAACGGCATGAGCATCATCGCCCGCACCGCCGGCATCGGCCGCGAGGCGGCCGAGCTGCAGTGGGACCTGAACTACCTGCTCAAGCTGTG
>SBFU01000253.1 GCA_006227785.1 Burkholderiales bacterium | reverse complement strand
CTGGCACAGGGGTCTGACTACGAGCTGGCCTGGACGGTGGGCGGCTTGCCTTTTCTCACGCCCCCGGGAACACTGGTTGAGGCGGTGCGGCAGGCCATCCGGGACCAGAGCGGCATCGAAGCCGAGCTGTCCACCACCGGTGGAACCAGCGACGGCCGCTTCATCGCACAGGTGTGTCCCGAGGTCATCGAACTGGGTCCGCCCAATGCGAGCATCCACAAAGTCGACGAATGCGTGCACCTGGCCGACATCGAGCCTTTGACCGCCATCTACCAGCGCGTGCTGCACCAGTTGCACCGGATTGCGCCCACTGCAGCCCAGGGCTGACCCGACATGACCGTGCAGGAATTGCTGGCCGAGATCACGGCGCAGTTGGAATCGGCCTCCCTGGCCTATGGGCATGGCACCACCGGCCCCAGGGACGAAGCGGCCTGGCTGATGCTCTGGCAACTGGGGTGGCCCCTGGAGACGGACCTTGTCGGCCACGGAGCCCGGGAGCTGACCAGTGAACAGGTCCATCAGGTTCGCCAGCTGATCGAGCGGCGCATCCTCACGCGCCAGCCAGCGGCCTACATCACGCGGGAAGCCTGGCTGCAAGGCGTACCCTTCTACATTGACGAGCGCGCCATCGTCCCGCGAAGCTTCATCGCGGAGCTGATTGCGGACGAAAGCATCGATCCCTGGCTGTCCGATGCCACACATCAAGTACTGGACCTGTGCACCGGCAACGGCAGCCTGGCCGTTCTGGCCGCGATGGCCTGGCCAGGCATCGAAGTGACCGGGGCCGACCTGTCGACCGATGCATTGGCAGTGGCCCACACCAATGTCGAACGACATGGATTGTCCGAACGTGTCCGACTGGTCCAGTCGGATGGTCTGGATGGCTGCCGTGGACCATGGGACCTGATTCTCTGCAACCCCCCCTATGTGAACGCAGCCAGCATGGCCGATTTGCCCGCAGAGTATCGGGCCGAGCCCGAGCTGGCACTGGCGGGGGGCAGCGATGGCATGGATTTCATCCGCCGGCTGCTGCGCGAGGCACCGGCATGCATGACTCGCCAGGCGGTTCTGGTGCTGGAGATCGGCAACGAGCGCAGACATTTTGAGGCCGCATTTCCGACCCTGGAGGTGTTCTGGCTTGACTGCAGTGCTGGTGAGGACCAGGTGCTGCTGGTCACGCGCGAGTCGCTGCTGGCCCACAAAACGAAGGCTATGGTCACATGATCACGCTGCGCAATGTCACCCTGCGCAGGGGCGCCAAGGTGGTACTCGATGGCGCATCGGCCACCCTGAATCCGGGCGAAAAGGTTGGCTTGGTGGGACGCAACGGCGCTGGCAAGTCCAGCCTGTTCGGGCTGCTCAACGGACAACTGCACGAAGACAGCGGCGACTTTTCCATTCCTGCGCATTGGCAAATGGCCCAGGTGGCCCAGGAGATGCCCGAGACGTCGGACCCGGCCACACAATTCGTGATTGACGGGGACACGCGCCTGCTCTCGGCCCATCAGGAAGTGAGCCGAGCGGAAGCCAGCGGCGACGGCGATCGCATGGCACACGCGTACATGGAGTTGCAGGACGCGGGCGCCCATGACGCGGTGGCGCGGGCGCAGACCCTCATCCTGGGTCTGGGTTTCGGCTTGCACGAGCTGGAGAAGCCAGTGAACAGCTTTTCGGGTGGCTGGCGCATGCGGCTGCAGCTCGCCCGGGCGCTGATGTGCCCCAGTGACCTGCTGCTGCTGGATGAACCCACCAACCACCTGGACCTGGATGCGCTGGTCTGGTTGGAGGCCTGGCTCAAGCGCTACAGCGGCACGCTCCTGGTCATCAGCCACGACCGTGAGTTCCTGGATGCGGTCACCGACGTCACCCTGCACATCAACGCTGGCCAGCTGACCCGCTACGGGGGCAACTACAGCCGATTCGAGGACATGCGGGCCGAGCAATTGACCCTCCAGCAGCAGGCCTACTCCCGCCAGCAGGACAAGATCGCCCACCTCCAGCGCTTCATTGACCGTTTCAAGGCCAAAGCCAGCAAGGCCAAGCAGGCGCAGAGCCGGGTCAAGGCCCTTGAACGGATGGAGAAGATCGGCCCGGTGCTGGCCGATGCCGACTTCACTTTCGAGTTCACCGAGCCCGCCAACCTGCCGAATCCGATGCTGGCCATGCGCAACGTCGACTTCGGTTATCCGGCTTCTGAGCATGGCCGCCCGGCGATCACCATCGTGCGCGAGGTCACGCGCTCGATACAGGCGGGCCAGCGCATCGGCATCCTGGGCGCCAACGGTCAGGGCAAATCGACCGTGGTCAAGACGGTGGCCCATGTGCTGGCTCCCCTGGCCGGTCAGATCACCGAGGGCAAGGGACTCAACATCGGCTACTTTGCACAGCAAGAGCTTGACGTGTTGCGACCGGACGAACATCCGCTGCAGCACATGACCCGTCTGGCACGGGATGTGGCAGCCGATGGCCGCCTGCAGGGCCAGGGCGTTCGCGAACAGGACCTGCGCAATTTCCTGGGCGGCTTTCAGTTCAGCGGCGACCAGGTGATGCAGATGGTCGGCAGTATGAGCGGCGGCGAAAAGGCCCGGCTCGTTCTGTGCATGATCGTGTGGCAACGCCCCAACCTGCTGTTGCTCGACGAGCCAACCAACCACCTGGACCTGGCCACCCGGGAAGCCTTGTCGGTGGCGCTCAACGAGTTCGAAGGCACTGTCATGCTGGTCAGCCATGACCGGGCATTGTTGCGGGCCGTCTGCGACGAGTTCTGGCTCGTCTCAAGGGGTGGCATTGAACCCTTTGACGGGGATCTGGACGACTACCAGCGTTACCTGCTGGAGGTGGCTCGCCAGAACCGCGAGAATCAGCGCTCCCACAACGCTTCGCCTGTCGCATCGGCGTCCGGCTCGGGGGCCGACGCATCAACGGCAGTCTCATCCACACCCGGAAGCCAGTCCGTACGAGGAGCCGAGCAGCGCCGGCAGGAAGCACAACGGCGCCAGCAAGCGGCCGAAAAACTGCGCCCGCTTCGCAAGGCATTGGAAGAGACGGAAAAACGCATGGCGCAGCTGGAACAGGAAAAGAGCCGGCTTGAGCATGACCTGAGCGGTCCCATGGCGCCCGCCGACATGGCCGAGGCAGGACGCCGCCTCAAATCCATACACGACGAGCTGGCCAGCGCAGAGAACCGCTGGCTCGAGCTGAGCGAGGCCATCGAGGAGGCGGCCAGCTGACGCTGCGCCAACCCTTCAGCGGATCGCGCACACACCTCCCGGGCAAAAGAAAAGGCCTTGGTCATTCGACCAAGGCCTCGGATGGGTGGTAGGACGTGAGGGATTCGAACCCACGACCAACGGATTAAAAGTCCGCTGCTCTACCAACTGAGCTAACGTCCCACTCTGCAACTCGTTGTCAGGAACAACTTGCTGCGAAGCCTCAGATTATAGCGTGTTTTTCGTGCTGTCTGAAGTTCGGCTCGATATTTTCGACGGCCCGCGGGCGAGGGCCTCCAGCGCCACCCCCGCAGCACAAAAGCCGAAGCTGGCGGTGACGGTCACCACGGACCCGTAGCCGTGGCAATTGAGCGTTCCGTCACCATCACCCAGCGCACAGGACGCATCGGGCGGAGCAACTGGCTCCCGACTGAAGACGCATGTCAGCCCCATGCGCCCCACGCGGGAAGCGCCATGCTGTTTGCGCAGGCGCTGGCGCAGCCTGGCCAGCAACGGATCGTGCGTGACGTCCGCCAGATCACCTGTCTCGATCGCCTGGGCATGCCGTTTGCCCCCGGCTGCCCCGACGGTGACGACCAAGGTATGGTGTGCCAGCCCCCATGCCGCCAAGGCCAGCTTGGCTGTCACCTGGTCACAGGCGTCGATCACGGCGACCCTGCCGCCCTGGGTGTCCAAGTCCAGCTGAGAGGTCAGTCCAGCCCAGTTTTCCGGCGACACGAAATCCTCGATGGCATCCACGATGCAACCCGGATGAATCTGCGTTATGCGGTCCCGCATGGCCTGCACCTTGGCCATCCCCAGCGCTGGCGAGGTGGCATGCACCTGCCGGTTCACATTGGACTCTGCCACGTGGTCGAGATCGATCAGGCTCAGGCGCCTGACCCCGCTTCGCGCCAGCGCCTCTGCGGCCCAGGATCCGACACCACCAATGCCCACGACGACCACATGGGCGTCAAACAGGCGTTGCGCACCCTGTACCCCGTACAGGCGCCGAAGCCCGCCAAAGCGGCGCTCGAAATCCATCTCTTGTTCACGCATCGGGCAGCGGCGTGCGCCGTCATTCCCGCTCAAGCAGCCAGATCTGGAACCGGAACCCGAGCACGGCCCCCACCACGATCCCGACCACGGCAATGACGCTGATCAGGCTCAGTGTCGACAACCCTGACAAGCCCTGACCCACTGTGCAACCGAGGGCAGTCACGCCACCCACGCCCATGCAGACCGCGCCAACGAGGTGCAAAGCCGTGTCCTGGGTGCTGCGGAATCCCTCCCAGCGAAACTCACGCCCAAGCTTCGCTTGAAGGAAAGCGCCGGCAACCACTCCAAAAACCGTCACCACCCCCAACGTGAGCACCTTGGAGCTGTCGCTGAAGAAGATGATCCAGTCCAGCGTGTAGGCCATGGGTGCCGTGAATGTCAGCGATTCCATGCGTCCAGTGTTGGTGGCCAGGTAAACCGACTCCAGGGTTTCAGGATGTTCCTCGACGAAGCCCAGCGACCCACTCACCCACCACATCAGACAAATCACCAGGCCGATGCCAAGGCCCGCCAGCAGGTTGTTGGAGGTGCGGAACCCATCCCCCAGCAGCGCCCAGATCACCAGACCACCTCCCACCAGAACGGCCAGCAGCAGGCCGCTGAAGGACAGATCCCATCCCGCTGCCTGGGCCAGCCAAGCAGGCAACGCACTGCCCGCATCGATCTCGAAAGCCACCTGATCCACGGTATTGACCCGAACCACGGCCAGCACGCCCCGCAAGGTCGCAAATGCGGCAAACCCCATGACGAAAAACACCACCAGGGACTTCAGGCTGCCAGCGCCGATCCTCACCAGTGTCTTGCTGCCGCACCCAGAGGCCAGCAC
>SBFU01000397.1 GCA_006227785.1 Burkholderiales bacterium | reverse complement strand
AAGTGAAGCAACGCGGCATCACGATCAGTGCACTGGTCAACAACGCGGGTTTTGGCCTGTTCGGTGATTTCGCCCAGTCTCCTTTGGCGCCCGAGTTGAACATGATGCGGCTCAACATGAACGCGGTGGTGGTGCTGACCAAGCTGTTCCTGCCGGATCTTCTGTCCACCCGGGGCAAGGTGTTGAACACAGCGTCGACCGCCGCCTTCCAGCCCGGGCCCTACATGGCCGTCTACTACGCCACCAAGGCCTTCGTGCTGAGCTTCTCGGAGGCCCTGGCTGAAGAGCTCAGCGGCACCGGCGTGACCGTCACCACACTCTGCCCGGGACCCACTGCCTCGGGTTTCCAGGACAGGGCGGACATGCACGCTTCCGCGCTGGTCCGTGGCAAACGCCTGCCCACCGCTGAAGCTGTGGCGGCCGCAGGTTACCGTGCGATGCAAACCGGTCGTCGCGTGGTCATCCCCGGCTGCCTGAACTGGATGATGGCCCAGAGTGTCCGGTTCACCCCGCGCCGCCTGGTGACGGCGCTGGTCCGGCTGCTGTCGCGACCGGTGACCGTGTGAAGCCCTGGTACGGCACCGGGTGCGGTGCAGATCACCCTGGGCTTCAGCGGGCGCGTGGACCTGTCCGATCAAGAACGAGAGGCGCCCGTGCGAGCGCCGGCAAGGTCGGAGACAGGTCCTGACGGGTTCGGTGGCAGAATGACCTGTAACCACTTGTTGAACCTGTTTGCCAGTCATCCATGGCCCTATCTGCCCCATCGGCGCAATGGTCGCGGCGGTCCGTTTTCCAACGCGTCGCAGCGGTGGCGCTGCTGTGCGTGTCTGCGCTGATCGCCAGCTGCCAGCCACCTCCCCAGCCGCCGCTGGTGGTGGGCCTGGCACCCTGGATCGGCTACGACCCGTTCATCGTGGCCCGGGAAAACGGGCAGGTCGATACCTCACGGGTGAAGCTGGTCGAGCTCACCACAAACGCCGAGGCGGTGCGCCACTTTCGCAACGGGCTGCTGGACGCCGTGGCGCTGACGCTGGATCAGGTGCTGCAGCTGGCCAGCCAGGGGATCGAGCTGCGGGTGGTTGCGGTGCTCAGCGAGTCGCACGGCGCCGACGTGGTGATGGCATCGCCCCTGGTGATGGGCCCTGCCCAGTTGCAGGGGCAGTATGTTCTGGTCGAACCGTCCACCGTCAGTGCGCTCGTTCTGCGCGGCGTGCTTCAGGCGGGCGGCCTGCAGCCCGACGACGTCACGGTGGTGCCGATGGAATCGAGCCAGCACCTGGCCGCCTTGCAGGCGGGCCGGGCCGTGGCGGCGGTGTCCTATGAGCCGCTGGCCACCCAGTTGAGGCAGGCGGGCTTTGCCACCCTGTTCGACAGCCGGCAGATGCCGGGGCAGATTCTGGACGTGCTGGTGGTCCGCCCGGACGTGCTGACCTACCGCGGCGCTGACGTGGATGAACTGATGCGGGCCTGGGCCAGCGGCCTGCAACGGGTGCAGACCGAACGGGAGTCGGTGGCCAGCCAGCTGGCGCCTTCGCTGCAGATGTCGGCCGATGAGTACCTGGACACGCTCAACGGCCTGCGACTGAAGACGCCAGCCGATTCGCTGGCTTACCTGGCGGGCGCCCAGTCGCCATTGCGGCAACGGGCTCGGCTGCTGGCCCAGACCCTGGTGGAGCTGGGGGAGATGGAACAGGCAGGGCCTGAGATGGATCGCCTGATCGACAGCGGACCCGCAGGTCGCACCCTGCAAGGCGGGGGGCAGCCTTGAACGGCGACAACCTGCTGCGACGCTGGCCGGTGCGCTGGGTGGCGCCGCTGCTGCTGGCCCTGTTCGGTGTGCTGGCCGCCATGGGGCACCATGGCTTTCGTTCCGAACAGCTGCTGGACAGCCTGTGGACCGAGCGCGAGCGCAACCTGACAGAGCGCCTGAGTGTCGAACAGATGCGGCTGGAAGTGCGCAGTGGCATGGACAACGCGGCCCAGTTGCGGCGCCTGGTCGCCAGTCTGGCCTTGCACGACGGGCTGGACCATGCCTACCTGGTCGCTGGCGACGGGGTGGTTCAGGCCTCGCTGTCGCGACTGGACGCCGGTCGTCCACTGACCGGGCTGGACTCGCCGGCAGCGCAGGAACTGGGGCGGCGGCAGCTTGTTGCCGGACAAGGCATTGTCGTCAGGCCCGATCGCGACCGACTCCGCTTGTGGGGATGGGTGCCGCTGACCGACGGCCGCACACTGGCAGTGGCGGTGGACCTGCGTCAGGCCCAACAGGTGGTGGTCTTCGACATACGCCGTGACAGTGCATTGGTGGGCCTTCTCATGGTGGGCCTGGCGGGTGTGCTGGCGTGGTTGCTGCACCTGATCTGGTTCCGTCGTTCTGCGCAACTGGTGCAGCAACTGGACCAGATGGCCGACGGCGACTTGACGGTGCGTGTGGGCGCATCGGGCAGCAACGAGATGGCTGTGATCGGACGCGCGATCGACGACATGGTGGAGCGGCGGACCCGGGCCGAGGCCGAAGCCAACCGCATGCTGGGCATCGTCAACCGCTCGCCGGTGGTGGCGATCGAATGGCGCAACGCACCGGGCTGGCCGGTCAGTTTTGTCAGTGACGCCGTGGCCCAGTGGGGCTACTCGCCGCAGGACCTGCTCAGCGGGCGGTTTTCCTACAACGACCTGTTCCATCCGGACGACGTGCAACGGGTGAACGAGGAAATCGCCGGCTATTTCGAACGCGGACCGGACACGTACCGCCAGGCCTACAGGCTTCGGCGGGCCGATGGTGATTGGGCCCATGTCATCGACGACTCCACGCTGACCCGTGATGCCGACGGCCAGGTCATCGGCATCAGCGGCATGCTCATGGATGTGACGGCCCAGCGCCTGGCCGAGGCCGAGGCCCGTCTGCAGACCGACCGCGTGGCGCGCTTCTACGCGCTTCCGTTCATCGGCATGGCCCTGACCGATCCGAAGACCCGGCACTGGTTGCATGTGAACGACCGGCTGTGCGAGATCCTGGCTTATTCACGCGAGCAATTGCTGGCGTTGTCCTGGGCCGAGATCACCCACCCGGATGACCTGCAGGGCAACCTGGCGCTGTTCGACGACCTTCTGGCGGGCAGGCGTCAGCACTACCAGCTGACCAAGCGCTTCATCCGGGGCGACGGGCAGGTGGTGCACACCGAGGTCGATGTGCGGGCGCGCCGTCTGCCCGACGGGACGGTGAGCGAGATCTACACCACGGTCCAGGACATCACCGAGCGTGTTCGGGCCGAGGCCGAGGTGAGACGCCTGGGGGCCATGGCCGACAACGCCAACGATGGCCTGTTGCTGACCGTGGACGGCCGGGTCGAAGACTGCAACCCGGCGGCCCTGCGCCTGTTTGGCCATCCGGACAAGGCTTCCCTGCTCAATCGTTCGCCGAAGGACCTGTCGCCGCTGGAACAGGCCGACGGTGCCTACAGCGAAGATGTGGCCCGGCAGCGCCTGGGCGAAGCGCTGGCGGGCCGACCGCAGCAGTTCGAATGGCTGCACCGCCGGCTGGATGGAGCCCTCTTCGAAGCCGAAGTCAGTCTGAACCGATTCCAGCTCGCCGACGGCCGGTATGCGGTGATTGGTGTCGTGCGCGACATTTCCCAGCGCAAGCGGCAGGAGGAACGACTGCGGGCCAGCGAAGCACAGTTGCGCGAGGCCCAGCGCATCGGCCGCATGGGCAGCTGGTCGTTTGACCTGGTTTCGGGGCAGATCACCTGGTCGGACGAGACCTACCGCATCCAGGGCATGGATCCTCAGCAGGAGAAGGCCAGCTTTGAGCGTTTCCTGGCCCTCATTCACCCGGACGACCGCTCGCGCGTGGAGCAGACCTACCGCGAATCGGTGGACCTGGGCAAACCGTACGAGACCCGCTACCGGATTGTTCTGGATGACGGGCGCGTTCGGCATCTGCATGTCCGGGGCGAGACCGAATACGCCGATGGCAAGGCGCTGCGCAGCGTGGGCATGGTGGCCGACGAGACCGAGCGGGTCGAGGCCCAGGCCGAGCGAGAGCGGCTGGTGGCGGTGCTGGAGAACACCAGCGACATCGTCAGCATGGCCGACCCGCAGGGCCGCATCTTCTATTTCAACCGCGCTGGTTATCGATTGATGGGGCTTCAGACCGACGAGCCCATTGAAGGCGTCATGTCGCGTGTGCATCCGCCATGGGCCTTCCGCCGGGTGGCTGAGGAAGGCATTCCCGCTGCGATGCGCGGCGAGCTCTGGCTGGGCGACACGGCGGTCTATAACGCGGCCGGCCAGGAGGTGCCGATGTCGCAGCGCATTGGCGCACATTTCGGCGAGGATGGAGAGGTTCGATTCCTCTGGACGATTCTGCGCGATGTGTCCCAGCTCAAGACCACCCAGGCGGCCCTGAATCTGGAGCGGGAGCGGCTGGCCGAGGCCCAGACCGTGGCCAGCATTGGCAGCTGGAGTGTGGATCTGCCCCAGGGACGGGTGACATGGTCGGATGCGAATTTCCATGTGCTGGGTCTGGAGCCCGGACAGGTCGAGCCCAGCATCGATGCCTACCTGTCGGTGGTGCATCCTGAAGATCTGCCCAGGGTTCGTGACCATGTGGACAGAACCAGGACCTGGAACCCGGCCAGCGAAAGCGACGTGCGCTGGATCGAGCACCGGATTGTCACCAACCGGGGCGTGCGTCATGTCGAGGAGCGGGCCAGGGCACAAAAGAACAGGCGTGGTGAGATCGTCCGCCTGTATGGGACCACCATGGACGTGACCGAGCGTGTCGAGGCGGTCCGTGCCCTGGAGGAGACCAAGGCCATGCTGGAGCAGGGCGAGGCACTGGTTCGCATGGGCAGCTGGGTCTATGACAGCGACACGCGCGAACTTCGCTGGTCCCGGCAGATGTTCACCAACATGGGTCTGCCCTGGGCTCCTCAGCCACCCAGTGTCGACGCCTACTGCGATCACATCCACCCCGATGACGTGGGACCGGTGAGAGCCGCTATCGACCTGCTCTTCACGGGACAGGACGTGCCCGAAGAGCGGTTCCGCACCCACCCCGACCAGGGGCGGGAGCGCTGGGTGCGGCGGTGTGTGCAGA
>SBFU01000371.1 GCA_006227785.1 Burkholderiales bacterium | reverse complement strand
GTCCGGTTGCGGGCGAAATCGCGGTCGGTGACCACATCCAGCAACCCGCCCTGCCCCACCGCCTGCACCGCCGGCACGCCGGCCAGGGGCTCACCCAACTGGCCGTCGGGCTGGACCACCCGCATGCGCCCCGGCCGCTCGGTGACCAGCATGCGCCCGTCGCCAATGAAGGCCACCGCCCAGGGGTTCTGCAGACCGCGGGCCACCACGTCGACGCCAGACGTGCCGGCCGAGGCCGGCAGCGCGGTCAGCGCACCGGCGGCCAGCAGACCGGCACACAGGGACAGGGAAACAGATCGGGTTGGGGGCTGGGGCATGTCGGTCTCCGAAGTTGAATACGCCTTGCAGACCGGATCGGATGCAGCAGGTTCCCTGCGCGCACCGTCAACCGAACGGCCGCACCCCGAAAAGCCAGGCGTGGGCCCAGAACACGAACAGCAGGTACAGCCCCAGGCCCGCCACGATGGCGATGACGTCGTTCAGGCCGCTGGCGGGCAGCCCGGGCACCGTCCGTGCCAGGCCGGCACGTTCGCGGCGTTTGACCGAGATGCGGTCGGCCACCGCCCAGGCCAGAAAACCGCCGAACAGCAGCACATCGGCCAGCGTGCCGTTGGCCAGCAGGTGGGCCAGCGCCCAGAGTTTGGTCGCCACCAGCATGGGGTGGCGCGTGAGGGTCTTGAGCCGACCCGGCAGGTAGGGCGCCAGCAGCAGCGGAAACACCGGCAGCATCAGCAGCGCCGACAGGTGGCGCAAACCGGCGGGTGGTGTGTAGAGCTGAACGGGGTCCAGCCGCGCCTGGCCGTAACCCCAGATGATGAGCGCCAGGCCGACAAAGGACAGCAGCGAGTAGATGCCCTTCCAGCCGCCCTCGCCCATCTGCGTCAGCCAGCGCTCGCGCGCCGCCGGCGCCACGATGGACACCGAATGCACGCCGAGGAAGATCACGAGTCCGAGAATCAGCCAGGTCATGGGTGTGTGTCCTTAGATTGCGAGCGCCGCAGTGCACCGGAATGTACCCTGAGCCGACCCCACCGGCCAGCGTGGCCACACACGCGCGCCGCCGGCCGCGGCCTACGACGTCAGCCGCTGCACCCATGCCTGCAGGCGGGGACGCGCGGGCAGAAACAGCCGGTAGGCCAGCTCGGCCAGCCACGACAGGGGCGGCACGGCGGTCGCCCAACCCAGCACACGCCAGCCGGCGTAGCAGCGCCACAGGCGTGAAAACGCAGCCGCGCCGCTGAGCAGGCGCCCCTGTTCGTCGCGCACATGAAAGCGCCGCATGGCGGTGGCACAGCTCAGGCCATCACCACAATCAACGGGCTGGCTCACGTCAACCCAGGCCACCGATTGCCGGCTGGACAGTTGCCGGTACAGCGCGATCTCGCGCCGACACAAGGGACAGCTGCCGTCGAAGTACACGGTCAAGTCAGGACGGTCTGATGGCGCGGACATGCCCAGATGATGCATGCGCCCGAACAACCTTGCGGGGTCGTCGGTTACGGAAGGACAGGCCCGGCAGGATCAGCCAAGCAAGGCGTCCAGGCCATCCTCCGGCTCAAACCGCCGGTTGCGAAAACGCAGCCGCGTCGGCCCCGGCCAGACTGGCTCCTGCAGGCTGTGGGCCGGGTCACCCGGGTAGCAGATGACGCGCACACCGCCGTCGTCGAAGGGTTCGGGGGCGATCAGCGCCGGTGCCCGCGTGCGGGCGTGGTTCAGCACCGCGTCCACACCCCCCAGACGGTTCAGGTGCGACAGGCTCATGATCTGCGGCGGCGCCAGGTCGATGTCGCCGGACCAGTAACGCTCCAGCGCGGCGCGCGGTGTCATCCAGACCACCTCGGTGGTTTCGCGCGCACAGGCCACGATGGCCTGCTCCGGCGGGGCCAGCGCCACGAAGAAGCGGGTGTCAAAGCGCTTGTTGCTGACCGAAGGCTGGCGCGGCGTGATCCAGCGTGACCAGGGCAGCAGGGCCGAGACCTTCAGCGACACACCCAGCAGCCCGGCGGCGGTGCAGAGGTCGGCGCCGGTCTGCATGCGCCCGCGCAGGGCAGCCAGCTCCGCAGCACCGGCCGTCACCCCCGGCAGCAGGCCGCACTCCTCGAAGGTCTCGCGCAGGGCCGCCACGTGCAGCGCCAGCGCCTGGCCGGGTTCGAGGTCCGGCTCGCCCAGGCGTTGGCGGCAGCTTTCAGGGCTGAGGTCGACGCCGCTGGACGGATCGACATGGTCGGCCGGGTCGAGCTTGCCCCCCGGAAAGACATGCACACCGCCCAGCACGGCCGTGTTGCCGTGCCGGCGCATCAGCAGCACCTGCAGCCCCGGGCCATCCTCGCGCAGCAGCATCACGGTGGCTGAGGGCAGGGGTGGAGTGTCCACCGCATCACCAAAAAATGGAATCGCCATGCACCGATTGTGACCTTCGCCACCACCGGCGCTGTCGCCAGGATGCCAGGCAGATGGGGCGGGTTCAGCGGGGCGCCGCCGCCCGCGCGGCAGACGGGGCCAGCGCCCGGTCCAGCGCGTCGCCCCAGATCTGGCGCCAGGGTGGCCAGTCGTGGCCGCCGGGAGCGCTCAGCAGCTGCTGGTCCGGCAGGATGCCGGCCATCAGCGGCGGGCCGGGTTGCAGGCGGTCCCGGTCGCCGTAACCCATGTACAGCACCGGCCGGTCGGGGTCCTGCGCATAGCCTTGCAGCCAGGCCAGCAGGCGCCGCCCGACGTCACCGCCAGCGCCTGAGCCGGGCGCCCGCCAGTGGCGCAGCCCGCCCGCTTCATTGACCCGCTGCAAGGTCGCCGTGGGTGCCACATAAGGCGCAATGGCCACCACCCCGTCGACGTGCTCGGGATGTTCCATGGCGTACAGCAGGGAGCCGAACCCACCCAGCGAAATACCGGCCAGCCAGAGCTGCCGGTAGCCCCGCGCCCGCGCGGGCAAGACCACATCCTCGCGCAGGCGTTCGATGATGGCCATGCGCCGGAAGTAGCCGATGTGCGAGTCGACCACCACCACGTCGGCGTCGATCTGCCGCTCGCGCACCTGGGCCACAAAACCCTGCTGCACGATGTCCAGCGGCACCTCCATCGAGCCCGGCAGGAACACGATCAGCGTGTCGGCCTGTCGGCCCGGCCGCGCCGGCAACACCAGCCTGTCCAGCGGGGTGCGGGTTTCGCGCGGCGCGGCACAACCGGTCAGTCCGGCACCGGCCAACAGCGCGGCACCGCCCAGCAGCAGACGTCGGTTGATGGACATGAACGGACAGGTCGATGCAATGGATTGGAGCGTCCCAGTATCGGCCATCTTCTTTCGCAAGTGCGTTGTTGCCGCCAACACCCTGTACCGACGGGGGGCATCTATCATCGCGGCCATGACCCAGTACTGGCTGATGAAGTCCGAACCGGACGAATGTTCGATTGACGATGCGCTGGCCGCACCCGGCGCCACCGTGGCCTGGACCGGTGTGCGCAACTACCAGGCGCGCAACTTCATGCGCGACGCCATGCGCATCGGCGACGGCGTTCTGTTCTACCACTCCAGCTGTCCGCAACCGGGCATCGCGGGGCTGGCCCGGGTGGCGTCTGGCGTGCGCCCGGACCCGACCCAGTTCGAGCCGGCCTCGCCCTACTTCGACCCCAAGTCCCCGCCAGCCAGCCCGCGCTGGTTGCTGCTGGATGTGCAGGCCTTGAAGAAGACCCGGCTGATCGGCCTGCCCGAGCTGCGCGCCACACCCGAGCTGGCCGACATGATCATCCTGCAGCGCGGCAGCCGGCTCTCGATCACGCCGGTGAGCGAGGCGCACTGGCGCTTCATCAACGAACGCCTGCTCTGAGGCTCAACCTTGCAGGCGGCTGGGCCCGGCCGGGCGCAGGACCCGCCGCAGACCGAGTTGCGCCGCCATGCCCAGCAGGCACAGCGCCATCATCACCAGGGCCAGGTTGACCGCGTCGCGGTGGCTGACCAGGCCGACGGCAAAACCGCCTGCCGCAGCCGCCAGTTGCTGCATGAGCCCGGCGACGGCGGCGGCCGATCCCGCCAGCGCTGGCATGAGTCCGACCGTGCCGGCCAGCGCCGGCGGCACCATGAAGCCGTTGCCCAGACCCATGAGCATCAGCGGCAGCGCCAGGGCCAGTGGCGAGTTGAAGCCAGCCAGGGCCAGCACCAGCATCAGACCGATGCCACACGCCGTCAGGGCCTGCCCCATCCACATCATGCGCTGGTCGCCCAGGCGGTGCACCAGGTGCGAGGTCAAGAAGTTGCCGACGATGTAGGAGCCCGGCACAAACATGATGTAGAAGCCGATACCGTCCGGCCCCACGCCATAGCTGCCCAGCACCAGCGGTGCCGCGCCCAGGAAGGCGTAGAAGGTGGCCGAGGTCATGGACAGCAGGCCCACATACAGCACAAAGCGCGCGTCCCTGAGCAATTGCGCATAGGCGTCCAGCATGGCCCTGAGCCAGTGGGCCTGCGGTGCGTCCGATGGCTGGTGCGCCGGCAGGCCACGCCAGGCCGACACCCACAACACCACCGCCAGCGCCGCCATCAGCACGAAGTTGGCCTGCCAGCCCAGGCCCACGTGCAGCTGGCCGCCCACAATGGTGCCCAGCGGCGGGCACAGCCCCATGGCCATGCCCACATAGGCCATGACGCGGGTGCGCTCGGGCCCCTGGAACAGATCCTGGATGAGCGCCCGCCCCACCACCATGCCGGCGGCACTGCCCGCCCCCTGCAACACCCGCCCGATCACCAGCGTGGACAGGTCGGTG
This sequence comes from Burkholderiales bacterium, assembly GCA_006227785.1. GTDB lineage: Bacteria > Pseudomonadota > Gammaproteobacteria > Burkholderiales > Burkholderiaceae_C > Hydrogenophaga. The sequence goes on along the minus strand of SBFU01000371.1, from coordinate 354 downwards.
GCCAGCGCAGCCAACACCGAACCCAGCAGGGTGATGAACAGGCCGAACATCAGCACCCGGCGCCGGCCCAGCCGGTCGGACAGCGGGCCATAGACCAGTTGCAGCAAGCCGTAGGTCAGCACATAGCCACTGAAGGTCAGCTGCACCGCCGCCTGGCTGGCACCGAAAATGGCCGGCCACTCCTGCATGGAGGGCAGACCGATGGTCATGGCCAGCAGACCGAAAGCCAGCTGCGCCAGCAGATTGGCCATCAGCCAGCCCTGGTGGACCGGACGGTGGGAGGGGGACGACATGGACAAGGACAAGCGGACCGCCGGAATTCAGCTCAGGTAGTCGCCCGAGGCCTCAGGCTGG
>SBFU01000192.1 GCA_006227785.1 Burkholderiales bacterium | reverse complement strand
GGCACGGGGTTGCGCGCGCACATCGTCGCTCACGGCGCGCGAGTTCAGGAGCGCGTCGACCTGCAGTGTCGCCTTGCCGCCGGAGGCCGCCAGGATGTGGCCCAGATCACCGAGCAGACCGTCGCTCAGGTCGATGGCCGCGTGGGCGACGCCGACCAGCGCCTGTCCGAGCGCCAGCCTGGGCTGGGGAGCCTCCAGTCTCTGGCGCAGCAGGTCCAGGTACGGTCCTCCCAGTTCTTGCGCCCAGGGCTGACCCTGCAGGGCCTCCAGTGCCAGCCGGGCTTCACCGGTGCGCCCGCTGAGCCAGATGTCATCACCTGCCCGCGCGGCGTCGCGCCGCAAGGCCTGACCAATGACCACCTCGCCGAACACGGTGATGCAGATGTTCAGTGGTCCGCGTGTGGTGTCGCCGCCGACCAGCGGACAGCCATGCGTGCGTGCCAGCGCGTGCAAACCGTTGGAAAACGCGCTCAGCCACACGTCGTCCAGTTCGGGCAGGGCCAGTGCCAGTGTGAACCCCAGCGGGCGTGCCCCCATGGCGGCCAGGTCACTCAGGTTGACGGCCAGCGCCTTGTGTCCGAGGCGAAAGGGGTCGGTACCGGCAAGAAAATGCCGGCCCTCGACCAGCATGTCGGTGGAAACCGCCAGTTGCTTGCCCGCTCGGACGGACAGCAGGGCGCAATCGTCACCGATACCCAGGGCGACTTGGTCGTGGCCGGATGCGGCAGCGCGCCGGAAATGACGATCGATCAGGGTGAACTCGCCGTCAGGCATCGAGGAGATCCTTGCGTTTGACCGCGAAGTGTGCCCGCCCAGGGGTCATGTCTTGGCCCCACCGGCCTGGTCATCGGTCTCCAGCGGACCGGCCTGCGTCCATGACTCCTGGCCCATGTCATGGGCCCGCGCGGCACGCTCCAGGTAGGCTTCGGCCCAGCGTCGGCTCTCTTCATCCAGCACCTCGCGCGGGCCGTGGTGTTGCCAGGCGGCTTCGATGTCGCTCACATCCTCGGGCTCGGCATGCTGCTCGGCGCGGGGTGGCAGGAAGAAGCTCAGGGGGTGACTGCGCAGCCGGCGGCGCAGGGCCATCTGGATCAGCCCTCGATTGACCTCGCCGACGCCCTGGGCCTTGAGTGCCAGCCGGAAGGCCAGGTAGAAGCTGACCAGCAGGTTGATCGGGCCGATGACCAGGACACCCGCGACCGCCCACCAGAAGTCCGGTCGGGACAATACCTCCGTGCCGATCGCTGCGCCGGCCGCTGCCAGCTGTCCCGCAGCGAGTGTCACGTGGCGGATATCCAGTCCCAGTCCGAAGAACTGGGCAAAGGCCGGAATCAGCCCCAGCATCATGCCCAGCGAAACATTGGCTGCCAGCCCGGAGATGTTGTCGCGGAAGAACCTTGCCCAGCGTGCCGCCCGCTCGCGTCCCAGCCAGCCCGTGAAGCGGGGGTTGTGCCGGATCGCCGAGTCCAGGCGGTAATAGACGAACCAGTTCTCGACCCAGCCCGCCACAATGCTGGAGGCAAACAAAAGCACACCGGTGAAGGCGGCGAACAGCAGGCTGGGTCCCAGCAGGTCCAGGCTGTGGATCACGTACTCGGCTTTTTCCGGACCGATCATGGCCCTCCCCTGGAGCAGGGACAGCAATCCGCTGATCAGCAGCACCACGGGAATCACCATGCCGACGTTGCCAAATATGGATGCCATCTGCGAGCGGAACAGGTTGGCCACCTCGTCGACGAAGCCGCGAACGGCACCCGGCCTGCGGATGTCCTTGAGCCGGGCCGCCATGGCCGGCGCTGTCACCGCGGGCTGTTTGGTGGCGACCGTGAAATGCAGCAACTGGATCACGACAAAGGACAGGGCGTAATTCAGTCCCGCCGCAAACCCTGTCCAGAAAGCCGACAAGGCCAGCGCGGTCACGCCAAACTTGATCCAGGTCGTCAGACCCAGCAGCGCACCGCCGCCGGCGGCCATGCCCAGCATCTGGCGGTACTCGGCTGCGTTGCGCGTGATGTAGCGTTCTCCGGTCTCGGCGCTGCGCTCGGCCACTTTGGCCGCCGTGAGTCCGCTGCTGTTGGCGATCAGGGCGCGGATGCTGCGGTTGTCCAGGCCGAGTTGGGCCATGTCGGCCAACAGGGCGGCGGTGGCGCGTTCGGGTTGTTCCGAGAGCAGGCAGTCCAGCAGCTGGTGGATGCGCACCACCCGTTCTGACAGCTGGCGAAGGCGAAACACAATGCCGACAGAGACCCCGTGTTCTTCCAGGTGGGTGTAGACGGTCTCGGCCGCCACCTGGCAGACGCCCAGCTGGTTTCTGAGCTTGTCGGCCTCGTAGCGGGCCTGGCCGCTGCGGGGTCCGTGGCGCAAGGCGCTGCGGCGCAGGGCCTCGGCCTGCACCGGTAAGGCATGAAAAGCGCGTCGAGCCTGTTCCTCGTGGCTCATGCGCACGCGGATTTCGCTGGCGAAGCCGGTCGCGCTGACCTGGCCCACCGAGAACACCAGTGCATCCAGCAGCGCTGTCTGCCAGGTGGTGGCCGCAGGGGACCGGCCAGGTTCCGAATCCTGTGTTCTCGGCTGTGCAGCAGGCAGAAGCACTTGTCGAATTTTCTGCAACGTCCGGGTATCGAGCGCTTGCAGCCAGCGGACGTCGAAGCGGCTGGGCAGCAGCAGCCCGAACAGGTCACTCATGTCATGCGTTTCCGGCGTGCCGGGCAGCAGCTTGCGCCGCAGGCGGTGGCCGAGTTCGCTGAGGAATGCGGTTCGAGGCGCAAACCCATGGTCAGCCAGCAGCGGTGTCACATCCACCGCTTGTACGAACCGATCCCACCAGCGGTGCCAGCGGTCCAGCCAGGCGGCATCGTCCTGGACGGTTTCCAGGATCTGGCGGACGTGTCCGACGCTGGCCTGGGGGTCTGTGCAGTCGCCCCGTATCCACCGCAGCAGCTCGATCAGCCAGAGGTGGCGCTCGGCCAGGGGCGCGTCCGGGTCGAGGGCATTCAGCAGGGACTGCAGGTCAGGGCGCATGGTGGTGCGGGCGCAGGCCCGGTACGGGTGGGCAGCGGCTGATGGGCCGACGCGTAGGGTCCTGGTCAGTGCAGCATGCGGGGGGCTGTGCCCGAGCCGGGTGTGGCGTCTCCGGGCACCAGTGCAAACTCTTCAATGGGCGCATCAAACCGCTCGCCGTCTTCGGCCACACAGAAAAAGCTGCCGCGCATGCTGCCCGTGGGCGTCTGCAGGCGTGTGCCACTGGTGTACTGGAAGGACTCGCCGGGTCGCAGCAGCGGCTGATGGCCCACAACGCCCAGGCCCTTGACTTCTTCGGTGTGGCCACGGGCATCGTCAATGATCCAGTGACGGGCGATCAACTGGGCGGTGATGTCGCCGGTGTTGGTGATGGTCACCGTGTAGGCGTAGGCATACACCGCTTCATCGGGCGAGGATTGCTCGCTGAGGTACTGCGGTTCGACTTCGCAGGTGAACTGGTATCGCGCCATGGCCGGCATGTTAACGCCAGTCGGCATGACCCCCGGTCCAACTGGAGGGCGATGGCCTGCGAAAATGGCGGTTTTGTCATCCCGGACACCCGCATGCCGACCCCGTTCCGAATTGCCCCTTCCATCCTGTCTGCCGATTTCGCCCGTCTGGGCGAGGAGGTGAGGAACGTCATCCACGCCGGTGCCGACTGGATCCACTTTGACGTGATGGACAACCATTACGTGCCCAATCTGACCTTCGGCCCCATGGTCTGCCAGGCGCTCAAGCCCCATGCCAGGACAGCCGACGGGCGCCCCGTGCCCATCGATGTGCACCTCATGATCGCGCCGGTGGACGCGCTGGCGGGCGCCTTCATCGATGCCGGCGCCGATCTCGTCAGCTTTCACCCGGACGCGTCCACCCATGTGCACCGCAGCGTGCAGGCCATCAAGGCGCGGGGTTGCCAGGCGGGCCTGACCTTCAATCCCGCGCAGCCGCTGGATGTGCTGGACTGGGTGATTGACGACATCGACCTGATCCTGATCATGAGCGTCAACCCGGGCTTCGGCGGGCAGGGTTTCATCGACTCGGCTTTGCGCAAGATCGAGCAGGCCCGCAAGCGGATCGAGGCCAGTGGCAAGGACATCCGGTTGGAGGTGGACGGCGGCATCAAGGCCGACAACATCCGCCGTGTCGCCGATGCCGGTGCCGACACCTTTGTCGCCGGCAGCGCCATCTTCGGCAAGCCCGATTACAAGGCCGTCATCGACGCCATGCGGGCGGCCCTGGCCTGATGCAGCGCGATAGCCGAGGGCAGGCGCCTTTCTCCAGGGGAGAGACACCCACGCGCTTCTTGAACGTGGGTGCCGTGATCGTTGACCTCGACGGCACGATGGTCGACACGCTGGGTGATTTCGAAGTGGCCCTCAACCGCATGCTGGCTGAGCTGGCGTTGCCGCCGGTGGACCGGGCGCTTGTCGAGCGCACCGTGGGCAAAGGTTCGGAGCACCTGATCCGCCAGGTGCTGGCCGAGCAGCTTCAGCGGGTGGCTGTGTCCGCCGGCGCCTGTCCTGCGACCTCGCCACAGGCCCGCTACGAGCAGGCCTGGCGCGCCTACCAGCTTCATTACCGCGCCATCAATGGCGATTTCTCCGATGTCTATCCAGGTGTCCGCGAAGGCCTTCAGGCCTTGCAGTCGCTCGGGTTGCCCATGGCATGCCTGACCAACAAACCGCGCGCTTTTGCCGAGGACCTGTTGGAGGCCAAGGGGCTGAGCGGCTTTTTCTCGCAGGTGTTCGGTGGCGACAGCTTTGAGCGCAAGAAGCCCGATCCGCTGCCATTGGTCCGCACCTGCGAAGCGCTGGGCTCCCCGCCACGGCACACGTTGATGGTGGGCGATTCCGAGAACGATGGCCAGGCGGCTCGGGCCGCGGGTTGTCCGGTGGCGCTGGTCACCTATGGCTACAACCACGGCCGGCCCATCGCCGAGGCACCTCATGATGCCCTGGTCGCGTCGCTGACCGAGTTGCCGGCCCTGCTGACGGCCTGAATCAGCTGGACGTTTTGCCCAGCAGGGCGTCCTTGAGCTGCCAGTCGACCGGCTTGGGGCCCAGCCAGCTGCGCATCAGGCTTGGGGCCCAGCCAGATGCGCATC
>SBFU01000071.1 GCA_006227785.1 Burkholderiales bacterium | reverse complement strand
GGTGTGCTGTGGGCGCGCCAGAAGATCGAGGGCCTGATGGACCAGCTGAGCCAGGGCCAGGACGCAGAGACCGTGCGCCAGCAGGTGCTGCCGGTGGCGCTCAAGCACCGCCTGCTCAGCGCCTACACCAGCTTTGTCGCCGTGGACGAGACACCGGTGCGCCCGGCCGACCAGGCGCTGCACGGCGAGGCGGTGGCCAACCTCAACCCGGTGGACCACCAGTACCCCAGGACCTCGCTGGGTTTGCTGCAGAAATGGCTGCTGGCCCTGCTGCTGGCGCTCTCGGCCGCCTGGCTGCTGCGTCGGAGGACCGCATGAGCCGGCGCTGGCGCCTGGCCCTGGCGGCCCTGCTGATGCTGGCGGCCGCCGGTCTGGCCGGCCAGGCCCTGTGGCTGCAGGCCAAGGCCGTGCTGGCCCAGCACCTGATTGCCGATGCCTGGACGCAAAGCCTGCGCACCGGCCAGCCGGTCAAGCCCTGGCGCTGGGCCGACACCTGGCCGGTGGCGCGGCTGACCGAGCCGGGTGGTCGGCACCACCATGTGCTGGTCAGTGTGAGCGGCGAGGCACTGGCCTTCGGGCCCGGTCACCACCCCGCCAGCGCGCAACCGGGTGAGGCGGCCACCGTGCTGCTGGCGGGCCACCAGGACAGCCATTTCGCCTTCCTGCGGCACCTGCAGCCCGGTGACCGGCTCGAACTGCAGGACGCCCGGGGCCGGGTGCACGTGTACCGTGTGGGGCAAATGCAGGTGGTCGACAGCACGCAGCAGCCCATGCGTTTCGAACAGGGTCGCCCCGAGCTGCGCCTGGTCACCTGCTACCCCTTTGCCTCGCTGCAAAGCGGCGGTCCGCTGCGGTATGTCGTCAGCGCCTGGCTGGAGCCCTCTACATGAATCGGCAGCCCGGCCTGGCAAAGGCGCCACAATCGGCACAGACGGACAGCAAGGCACAGCAGATGGGTGAGCGCATACTGATCATCGAAGACGAGGCGGCGATTGCCGACGCCCTGGTCTATGCCCTGGGCAGCGACGGCTTCGAGGTGCACTGGTGCCAGCTGGGCCGCGACGGGCTGGACTGGCTGCAGCGCCAGCCGGTGGACCTGCTGGTGCTCGACGTCGGCCTGCCCGACACCAGCGGTTTCGAACTGTGCCGCCAGATCCGGCAGTTCTCGGCCGTGCCGGTGGTGTTCCTGACCGCGCGCAAGGAAGAGGTCGACCGCATCGTCGGCCTGGAGATCGGGGCCGACGACTACGTGGTCAAGCCCTTCAGCCCGCGCGAGATTTCGGCGCGGGTGCGGGCCATCCTGCGCCGCAGCCAGGGCAGGGTGGTCATCCAGCCGGCTGCAGCGGTCGACCCACCGGCCAGCCTGTTCGAACACGACCTGCCGCGCAAGCGCATCCGCTACCAGGGCCACTGGCTGGACCTCACGCGCTACGAATACCTGGTGCTCAGTGCGCTGCTGCGGCACCCCGAGCACGTGCTCAGCCGCGAGCAGCTGATGGATTCGGCCTGGGACGACCCATCGGCCAACTTCGACCGGGTGGTGGACACCCACATCAAGGGCATCCGCGCCAAGCTCAAGCGCATCGACCCGGCGCGCGACCCCATCGTCACCCACCGCGGCCTGGGCTACAGCCTGGACGTGAGCAGCGGGCAGGCGCAGCCATGAGACTGGGTTACAGGGTCTTTGTGGCCTGGTTCCTGCTGGCCGGGGTGGGCACGCTGCTGTTCTATCACAGCGTCATCAACCAGCTGCCCTCGTCCATGCGCCAGGCCAGCGAAGAGGTGCTGGTGGACAGCAGCCAGTTGCTGGCCGAGCTGGCGGCCCTGCACTGGGAAAGCGAGTTCGTGCCCGGCTCGCCCTTCAGCGAGGCGCTGGAGCGCTACCGCCAGCGTCCGGTCAATGCCACCATCTGGTCGCGCGAGAAGACCCGCACCGAGCTGGTGGTCTACATCACCGACGAACACGGCCTGGTGCTGTTTCACACCGAGCCGGGCCAGATGGGGCAGGACTACTCGGGTTGGCGTGATGTGGCCATGACCCTGCGCGGCCAGTACGGTGCCCGCACCACGCGCACCAACCCGGACGACCCGTTCACCAGCCACATGTATGTGGCGGCACCGGTGATGGGCCCTGACGGCTTGCTGGGTGTGCTCAGCGTCGGCCAGCCCACCGCCAGCCTGCAGCCCTTCATCACCCTGGCCAACGCCCACTTCTGGCAGCGTGGCAGCCTGATCCTGCTGGCGGCCCTGCTGCTGGGCGGCGCCATGGCCTACTGGCTCACGCGTTCCATCCGCCGCCTGGTCGACTATGTCGAGCGGGTGCGGCACGGTGGCCGCGCCAGCCTGCCGGTGCTGGGCGAGCCCGAGCTCGACCGCCTGGCCCAGGCCACCGAAGCCATGCGCGAAGAGATCGACGGCAAAGCCTATGTCGAGAACTACGTCCACACCCTGACGCATGAAATGAAGTCGCCGCTGTCGGCCATCCGCGGGGCGGCCGAGCTGCTGCAGGAGAGCGACCTGCCCGACGACGCCCGGCAGCGCTTCACCCGCAACATCGACGCCGAGTCCGACCGCCTGCAGCGCCTGATCGACCGGCTGCTGTCGCTGGCCCGGGTGGAACAGCGCCAGCACCTGGAAGGTGTGGAGCGCATCGACCTGCGCCCGCTGCTCGATCAGGAGCTGCAGGCCAAGCAAAGCCTGATCAGCCGCAAGCAACTGCAGGTGGATGTGCAGGTGGCCGACGGCCTGCAGCTGGAGGCCGAGCGCTTCCTGCTGGAGCAGGCGCTGAGCAACCTGCTGGACAACGCCATCGACTTCACGCCCGAGGGCGGGCACCTGTTCGTGCGGGCCGCGCAGACGCCCGGCGGGCAGGTGCAGATCGGCATCCTGAACGAAGGCCCGCTGGTGCCCGACTACGCGCTGGAGCGGGTGTTCGAGCGCTTCTATTCGCTGCCCCGGCCCGACAGCCAGCGCAAGAGCACCGGCCTCGGCCTGAGCCTGGTGCAGGAGGTGGCGCAACTGCACGGCGGCACGGTGCAGCTGTGCAATGTGCCGGGGCAGGGCGTGCGGGTGGACCTGACGCTGCCGCTGGCGCAGCGCCGCGCCTAGGCCACCGCCTGCGTCACCGTTCGGTCATGGCCCGCCAGCCGGGCCAGCCCTCGCGCGCGATGGCGAACTTGCGTGTCGAACTGCTCCACGACCGGCCCTCGGCCATGGCCTGCACAAAACCCGGCGCGTCGGTGATGCGGGTGCCGCCCAGCAGCGTGACACCGCGCTCGAACAGCGGGTCGGGCCACAGCCCCGCCGACGGGCCGATGACCGCGAACCGTGTGGCCTGCGGCGCGGCCGCCAGCATCTCGTCCAGCGTGTCGTTCAGCAGCATGGTCGAGGTGCCCACCACCACGTTGCAGTCGGCCAGCAGGCCCCGGTCCAGCCCGATGCGCACCTGCGGAAACCGCGCCTGCTGGCGCGCCACCATCTCGGCGTTCATTTCGACCACGCTCAGGCGCCCGCCGGCCTCGGCCACGCGGTGCACCAGGGGCGGAAAGAAGCCGATCATGCCCAGGTGGTCCTGCGGGCCCAGCTGCACATCGCCCAGCGAGTTGCCGGCCGCCGGCGGTTCGTAGCCGATGCGGCGCCACACCGAGTCGGTCAGCGCGTTGACCGCGGCCAGGGCCAGCGCCCGCTCAACGGGGGAGCCACCGACGAGGCGGCGGGCCAGTTGCAGCGGGTCGGCACCGGCCAGGGGCTCGGCCAGGCCGCCGTGGGACGCCAGCAGGCCGGCCAGCGAGTTGCCCAGCAGCACATACGACAGGCCGAAGGCGCCGTCCTCCAGTTCGAGGGCGCAGAACTCGGCGTCGTGCTCGCCCGGCTGCACCTCGTGTTTCGGCAGGTGCAGGCGGCGCACGCGCGGGGCCGGCCAGCGGCTGGCGATGTCGTCGATCTGGTGCAGCAGGGCCTGGGCCACCGGGCTTGTGGATGCGGTCATGAACCGATGGTAGCCGCCAGCCCCCGATGCGGCCAAGCGCCGGACTGTTGCAGTCTGAGAAATCAATCGGGCCGGTCGACCGGGCGCACCAGCCGCAGCATCATGGGTGTGCGGCGCGGGATGTCGCCGCGCATCTCCGCGGTGCCGGTGTTCACCGCCCAGCCGTTCTTCAGGTCCAGCTGCTGGCCGCCCACACCGGCCGCGCTGCCCTTGACCAGGGTGTCGTAGCTGTAGGGGTTGATCTGACGTCGGATCACCTGCGTGGTGCCTGACCAGCTCCAGCCCAGTGACGATTCGGGCAGGGGGGCGGGTTGGGCGGCCTCGATGGCGCGCTGGTTGTGCTGGCTCATGAGCTGCAATTCGCGGGCGCTGGGCAGCCGCCAGGTCACACCGTCGGCCTGGCTGCGCTGGCGCGCGTGTTCCAGCGCCTGCGCATGGTCAAACCACAAAGGGGTGCCCACGCAGGTCTTGCCGTTCCATTGCATGCCCTCGACGCAGCGCGGCCAGAGCAGGCGCGAGCGGGTCAGCACGATGTGCTGTCCGTCGGCCGACAGCGCCCATTCGGCCGTGACGGCGCGCGAGGTCTGCGCGACCGCCGGGCCGCTCAGGCAGAACGCCGCCAGCAGGGTGCAACACAAGGTCTTGATGGTGGGCATGGGGCATGAAACAGGCCGCGCTCCAGCGCGCCCATGACTTGTTATCGACCGTGGCGCCCGGAACCTGACGCCACCCGGCCCGCCACGGCGCCGTCAGTCGGTTTGCGCCGCCAGCCGTCGCAAGGCCTCGGCCGTGGCCCCGTCCCCCGGAAAAAACGTCTCCAGCGCCAGTTCCTGCAGCGTGATGTCCACCGGCGAGCCGAACACCGTGGTGGTGCTCACCAGGTTCAGCAGACCCAGCGGCGTCTGCACCAGAAACGGCATCAGCACGCCGCGGTGTTCGCCCTCCATCCGCATGCCCTGGCCTTCGGCCTGCCCGGGGTAGGCCTGCAACTCGGCCAGCAGTTCGGCCAGGGCCGCGTCGCCGGTCTGGCGCACCTGCAGGCGCAGGCGGTCAAACAGGTGCTCTCGCCACTGGTCCAGGTTGAGGATGCGCGGCGCCAGCCCGCCCGGGTGCAGGCTGATGCGCAGCAGGTTGACCGGCC
>SBFU01000046.1 GCA_006227785.1 Burkholderiales bacterium | reverse complement strand
ACGGCGGCGACAGCGCGCCGGACACCGTCATCGACACCCGGTCCGTCTCGAACAGCTCGGCCCGCACGCCTTCCCGGTCGGCCTTGAGGAATTCGCCGCGGTAGACAAAGTAGGGTATGGGCAGCACGAACTGGCTGCGCTGGTCCGAACCCCGATAAGCCGGAAAGCTGAGGGCGGTCACGCCGGCGCCGACCTCCCACAGCGGCGCGTCGGCTGCACCGGCCAACAGGGGCAGGCTGGTCAGGGCGGCCGCCCATCCACGAAGCATCAGGCGCATGTCGGGTTCCTCCGTGGTGTCCAGGTTCAACAGGGCAAGGCGCCCCAGGCCTCAATCTCGACCAGCAGGTCCTCCCGGCAGACGTCGGCCTGCACGCACAGCAACGAGGCGTCCGGGCAACGCTCGTCCAGCACCTGGCGCACGGCCGCCAGATCACCGGCATGACGGACATAGGCCCGAAGGCCCAGCCGGTCCAGGCGGAATGACGGGTGTGCGCGTCGACGCTCATTGGCCTGCGCGATCACCGCTTCCAGATTGTCCACGGTCTCGCGGCACTGGGCAGCCACATCGCCCGGATGCAGGGTCTCGTGGCCCACGATGCTGGCCGTGCCCGAAATGAACAGCCACTCCTGGCCGGGCGGGTGGACCAGCGCTGCACGCGCGAAGGTGGGGCTGCGTGGCCCGTACTGCCGGGGATAGAGGAAGGCACTGACCTGGCGCGGGTTCTCGATCGGGACAGCGGGCGAGGGACCGGCCAGAAAGGCCACCGACAGCGGACCTTCGCGCACCCCCAGGGCACAGGCAGCCGGCACCCGGCCCACCACCGAGCGGGCAGCCGACTCGAAGCCCTTCGCCCGACCCAGGTTGAAGCGCCGGTAGCGCTCCAGACCGGCTTCCAGTCCATGGATGTCGGGCAGGTAGTTCCAGACCCGCCACAGATGCGGCAGGCCCTGCCGGTCCAGCAGGTCAAACAGTTGCCGGTAGGCCTGCTCGGAAGCCTGTTCGAGCCGGGAGGAACCGGGCGCGGTGTCCAGCGGTGCTTCGTCCACCTCCACCAGCCCGAACAACAGGTCGCCGGCACGTCGCCAGCTCAGACCGGCTGTCGCGCCCGCTGTGACAGGACCCGGCGAGCGCCATGTCTCCCAACAGGCGGCCGAGCTGTCACCCAGTACCGGCGCCCGCAGGCGCTGGCAGGGCCATTCGGTGGTCAGGTCGTGCGGTGCGGCGAGCGCGAAGCCGCCCAGCACCGCCCCGGCGTCCACTGGCGGTGTCGCGGTGACCAGAAGTTCGAGGGTCACCGGGCAGCTTGAAGTTCGGGGGCTGGCGCCTGCCCGATGTTGAACCGACGCCGCTGCCAGGCGCGGTACGCACGTCGCGGCTGGAACAGGTTGTTGACGTAGTAGACCAGCTTGAACAGGCCCACCGACGTCCAGATGGGTGTGCGGCCGTAGATGTCGCCGGCCAGCACCGACAACAGGGCCTCTTTCATGCGCAGGATGTTGCGGGGCTCCATCAGCAGGTCGCGCATGATGGGGTTGGTCATGCGGTAGATGAACCAGGAAAAGACCGCCGGCCCCTTGCGCGCCACCCGGTCATAGACCTTGAGCGCAGCCGACGCCCTGGCCGGTTCGCGCAGGCAGGTGTCGATGGCCTCGGCGGCCGCCACGCCACCCTGCATGGCCAGCATGACCCCGGAGGAGAACACGGGGTCGACAAAGGCGAAGGCATCGCCCAGCAGCACATGGTTCGGTCCGTGGTTGCGCTCGGCGGCGTAGGAGAAGTTGCCCGTGCCTTCGGCTTCGCTGACCATGCGGGCCGAAGCCAGCCGTTCGGCCAGGGCAGGACACATTGCGATGCCATCCAGCAGGAACTGCTGCAGCGAACGCCCGCCCCGGGTCTTCATGAAATAAGGCCAGGACACCATGCCGACGCTGGTGACACCGTCGGTCAGGGGAATGAACCAGAACCAGCCGTGCTCGAACCAGAACACGGTGATGTTGCCCTCGGCCGGGCCTTCATGGCGACGGGCGCCGCTGAAATGGGCATAGACCGCAGCGCTGGTGTGATGCGGGTTGCGGCGCTTGATGCCCTGGCGGCTGGCCAGGAAGGTGTCGCGCCCGGAGGCATCGACCAGAAAACGCGCCCGCCAGCGGCGCACCTGGCCGCTGCCATCCAGCGCCTGCACCCGCACCTGCCGGTCGTCGACGAACTCGACCCCGGTGGCCCGGCAAGCCTGGTGCACCTCGACACCGCGACGTGCCGCATTGCGGATCAGGATGTCGTCGAACTCGGCCCGGCGCACCTGGTAGGCGCCCGGCATGCTCTTGTCCCAAGCCTCAGCGAACGCGATCGACATCGCGTGGTCATGCCAGGGCGAGACAAATTCGGCACCGGGCTTGGGCATGCCGATGGCCCGCACCTCATCGCCCACACCGAGCCGCTCCAGCAGCGGCAGGTTGGCCGGCAGCAGCGATTCGCCAATGTGAAAGCGCGGGTGCCGGTCCTTGTCGATCAGCACCACACGGTGCCCCCGCTCGGCCAACAGCGGGGCCACCGTCGAACCTGCGGGCCCGCCACCGATCACCAGCACGTCACACACCGCTTCGTCCGGCTCAAGACAATCGGCCACGGCGGTTTCATCGACAGCTGCCATGCTCATTCCGGTATCCGCCCTTGCATCTCTTCTGGAAACGAAAAATTCTAAAGGCAGTGACCGACACCATTCAGGCCATGCGCAAGGGAATGGTGACCGGACCGTCGTTGACCAGGTGCACCGCCATCTCGGCACCGAAACGGCCGGTTTCGACCAGGGGATGGCGGCGTCGGGCCAGCGCCACGAAGTGGTCGAACAGCGCGCGCCCCTGTTCCGGTGGAGCGGCAGCGGTGAAGCCGGGCCGGTTGCCGTGACGCGTGTCGGCCGCCAGGGTGAACTGGCTGACGATGAGAAGCCCCCCGCCCACATCCTGAACACTGAGGTTCATCTTGCCCTGTTCGTCGCCAAAGATGCGCAGCTTCAGGATCTTCTCCAACATGCGCTGGCAGACCGCCTCGGTGTCCTGTGGCTCGGCGCAGACCAGCGCGAGCAGCCCGGCCCCGATCGCCCCCACCGTCTCGCCACCGATGTCCACCCGTGCACGGGAAACCCGCTGCAGCAACGCGATCACTTCAGGTCCTCCTTGTCATGGAAATGGGCTTCCACGTCGCCGGGCAACAACTGGATGGTGGCACGCAGGCCGGGTACGGCACTCATCAGCGCCTGCTCGACACTGATGCGCAGGGCGGCCGCCCGGCGCAAGGTCCAGTTGGGGGGCATGTGCATGTGCAGGTCGACAAAGCGGCGCTGCCCTGCGCGCCGCGTGCTCACATGGTCAAAGCGCAGCAAATCGGGGCGCTGCGGATCGATGAACTGCGCCAGCACCTCATCGATACGCCGTTGCAGCTCGGGATCGAGCGCGTGGTCCATCAGGCCATCGCTGGCTCGCCGTATCAGGTGCAGGCCTTCGCGCACGATGTTGGCGGCCACCAGCAACGCCACCACCGGGTCCAGCCACAGCCAGCCGGTCAGGAACACCAGCCCGACACCCAGCACCACACCGCCCGTGGTGTACACATCGGTGAGCAGGTGGCGCGCATCGGCCTCCACCGCCTCGGCGCCGGCCACACCCTGCCGGCGGTGCATGCGAGACGCGCGCAGCATCAGGCCGGCCAGCAGGCCGTTGAGCGCTGCGCTGACCACCGACAGTCCCAACCCCAGACCGGGCGCCTCCAGGTCCTGCGGGTTGAGCAGCCGCCCCACGGCCGTCCAGCCGATGGCCAGCGCCGCCCCCAGAATCAGCACACCCTCAAAACCGCTGGAGAAATACTCGGCCTTGGTGTGGCCGTAGGGGTGATCGTCGTCGGCCGGGCGCTGGGCGATCGTCACCATGGCCAGGGCGAACACCGCACTGGCCAGGTTGACAAAGGACTCCAGCGCGTCGGAGAGCAGACCGACCGAACCGGTCACATACCAGGCCAGGGTCTTGAGGGCAATCGTCAGAACCGCCACCACCACCGAGGCCAGCAACAGGCGGCGCGGGGTCCACCAGACAGAAACAGCAGAGCTCATCCACACATTGTCGCCTGCCTGGCCCCTCGTCGCGGGTTCCCGGCGCATCAACACCAAAGCGGTCACCACATCAAGCGAGGCGTGCAGCTCGAACCTTCCTGGACGTTCGCATGACAGAATCCATCACATGCGTGAATCGTCAAGGATCTGGCGTGGATGGATGCTGGGCGGCGGCGTCGTTGCGGTCGCCGGTGCGGTGCTGATCGCGCGCCAGTCCATTGACGCGCAACGTGCACTGTTCGAGACCGACGCACGCATCGTGCACCGCCTGCTGAGCCAGCAGATGGTGCAGCACGATGCCATCCTCGATACCCTGGCCCTGCTGCAACCTGTTCCCGAAGCCCCTGGCACGACCCCGCCGGAACAGCGTCTACCCTCGCTTTACCCGCAGATCCTGCAGGTTCGGCGGCGTGACCCGGGTGCGATGTGGTCCGACACAGCCTTGGTCGAGGCAGAGACCCGTTCGGCACAAAGCCGGCGCCCCGCTCTGACCCGGCTGGACTTCTCGTCTGGCCGCTACCAGCTGGTGCTGGCGGCAGAGCCGGCCGCATTTGCGCTGACCATCGCCCTCAAGAGCACGGTTCCCTGGACCGAGTGGCCGATGAATCCTGAAACCAGCCCGGTTCGGGTGTGGCTGGAGCACGAAGGTCAGCAGCTCTCGCTGCAGATGGGCGATGCCCCTGCACTGATGTCCGGCGGCGGATGGCACTTCGAATTTCGCAAGCCGCTGGCCACGCTCAGCCAGCCCTTTGACGTGGTGGCCCGCCAGCAACTGGGATGGTCGCAGCTGCCCTGGGGGCATATGGCGGCCTGGGTGGCCGCCGTCATCACCGTGCTGGCCTTGCTGGCGCAGTTGCTGGGACAGCGCAGCGCGCGACGCCGGGCCGAGGAGCTGCTGCGCCTGGGCCAGGTAGCCCGACTGAACACCCTGGGAGAACTTGCAGCCGGACTCGCGCACGAACTCAACCAGCCATTGACCGCGGTGCTCGCGAACACACAGGCGGCCCAACGTGTGCTGACCGACGACCCGCCCGACCTGGACACTGCAC
>SBFU01000012.1 GCA_006227785.1 Burkholderiales bacterium | reverse complement strand
ATCAACGGCTTCGAACAGGAGAATGCCCATCCGCGCTACAAGGACGCCCTGGAGGCCGTCCGCAGTGGCAACTTCGATGTGCTGGTGCTGACCGAAATGGTGGAAATTAGGGATGCCATCAAGTACTTTGACAGCCCCAAATACCTGCGGAAGTGGGCCCGCGAAGCCCGGACACACCGATCCGACATCCGCGTCTACCTGTACGAGACCTGGCACCGACTTGACGACCCCAAGGGCTGGCTTGAACGACTCGACGAAGACCTGCCCAAGCACTGGGAAGGGGTTCTGCTGGCCAGGGGCATGGCCTACGGCGACACCGCCGGGCCAGTCCACGTCATTCCGGCCGGTCAGGTCCTGGGCAGGTTCGTGCGGGAGGTCGAGTCGCAGGGTGGCGTGGGAAACGTCCGGTCGCGAACCGACCTATTCATCCGCAACGCCGACGGCACACAGGACAACATCCACATGAATGACTTGGGCAACTACCTGGTGGCCCTGACCCACTACGCTGTCCTCTACCATCGCCCACCGCCGGCCGTCGCGCCGCCCCTGCTCAAGGCCGATGGCACGCCTGCGAGCCTTCCCGACGAAGCCGCAGCCCGGCTAATGAGCGAGATCGTCTGGGACGTGGTCACACGGTATGCCAAGACCGGTGTGGCAAGGCCCTGACATCGAAACCGTCCAGCCCCCAGTGACAGCCGCACGTCGAGACAGCGTCAACTCAGGAAATATGTCCACTTCCTTTATTGCTGGCACCCTGAAGCCCACTGATAATTCCAAGTTGAGCATGGTCACAAGGCCCTGCCGAGCGCCCCGCCACAGGACCTTGAGCATGAAGATTCTCAGCCACAGAGGCTACTGGAAGTCGGTCGAAGAAAAGAACACGCCCGCCGCATTCGAGCGATCGTTTTCTCTTGGCTTTGGCACTGAAACCGACCTGCGCGATCTGGCCGGACAACTGGTGGTGTCTCACGACCCGCCGACATCCACCGCCCTGATCGCCCATGACCTGTTCGCCATCCACCGGCGGCACGATCCCGGCCTCACGCTGGCGCTAAACATCAAGGCAGACGGCATGCAACGGCTTCTGCAGGCCGAGCTGGAAGGCCTTGAGGGCATGGACGCGTTCGTGTTCGACATGTCAGTCCCCGACACCCTGCACTGGCTGGCCACCGGCATACCGGTTTTCACCCGCCACAGCGACGTCGAGCCCGCCCCTGCGCTCTACGACAAGGCCTCGGGCGTATGGCTCGACGGTTTTGGCAGTGACTGGTGGGATGCTGGCGTCATTGCCCGGCACCTGGATGCCGGAAAAAGGGTATGCATCGTCTCCCCTGAGCTGCACCGCCGCGATCACCGTCCGGTGTGGGAAAGACTGGCCTCAGCCGACCTGCCCGACGGAGACCGCCTCATGATCTGCACCGATCTCCCCGAACAAGCCAAGGAGCTCCTCTCCCATGACCATTGAGGCCATCGTTTTCGACATGGATGGCGTCCTGATCGACGCCAAGGACTGGCACTACGAAGCACTGAACCAGGCGCTTGAGTTGTTTGGCTACACCATCACGCGGGCCGACCATCTCTCCACCTTCGACGGGCTGCCAACCCGCCGCAAACTGGAGATGCTGAGTCAGGAGCGCGGTCTTCCCAAGGGACTGCACAGCTTCATCAACGAGCTCAAGCAGCAGTACACGGTCGACCAGGTCTACCTCAAGTGCAAGCCGCTGTTCGTTCACGAATACGCCCTGTCGCACCTGAAGGCACGTGGCTACAAGCTTGGACTGGCCTCCAATTCCATCCGCTCCACAGTGGAGCTGATGATGCAAAAGAGCCACCTCGACGGCTACCTGGATCTGATGCTCAGCTGTGAAGACGTAAACCAGCCCAAGCCGTATCCGGACATCTACGTGAGGGCTGCAGAGCTGCTGGGCGTGCGACCGGAGAACTGCCTGGTGGTCGAAGACAACCAGAACGGCATCCGGGCTGCCGAGGCCGCCGGCTGTCCCCTGCTGGTCGTGCAGAGTGTCAACGACGTCCAGCTCGACCGCATTTTCGAGGCCATCCAACGCGAGGAAGGTCGCAAAGCATGAAAGTCATCATTCCAATGGCGGGCAGCGACGAGCTGTTCCGGCGTCACGGCTTCCATTTCGCCAAGCCGGTGATCGAAATTGACCGCAGACCTCTGGTCGAACACGCGTTCGACAGCCTGTCGACCATTCCGGAAGCGCGATTCGTCTTCGTGGTCCGCAAGGAAGACGATCTTCGGTTCCACCTGCGTGACGTGCTTCAACTGCTCAACCCGAATGTGACCGTGATCCGGGCCGACGGCGACACCGCCGGTGCCGGCTGCACTGCACTGCTGGCCATCGAGCACATCGACCTGGACGGCGAACTGATCATTGCCAACGCAGACCAGATCGTGAACCTGGACTTTGGCCAGATGCTCGCCGACTTCCGCCAACGCGAACTCGACGCAGGCACTATCGTGTTCGACTCGGTCCATCCACGCTGGTCATTCGTCAAAACCGATGCTTCCGGCATGGTGATCGAGGCAGCCGAAAAGCGACCGATCAGCCGATTGGCCACCGCAGGCATCTACTACTTCCGTCGCGGTAGCGATTTTGTCACCGCCATGCAGGGCATGATCCGGAAGGGAGCTTCGGTCAATGGCGGCTACTTCGTATGTCCCTCCTTCAACGAGATGGTCTTGGCCCAGAAGCGCATCGGTGTGTACCCGATCGATCGCGACCGCTACATTTCGCTGGCCACCCCTCAGGCTGTCGAAGAATACGAACAGGTGCTGTCCGCACGCCGAAGGAGTTGACCAACATGCAACGGTACAAACTGTCCGACATGACGAAGGGCTGGTTCGTGGGTGCGTTCGAGCCCGTGGCACTGCACACCGACGCGGCCGAGGTCGCGGTCAAAACCTACACCGGTGGCAGCCACGAGAAACGTCACATGCACAAGGTGGCTCATGAACTGACACTCATCCTCACCGGACGGGCCCGCATGAACGACTCAGTGTACGAGGCCGGCGACATCGTGGTTATCGAGCCTGGTGAGGCCACCGACTTCGAGGCCCTGACTGACGTCACCACTGTGGTGGTCAAGCTACCCAGCGTTGCCGGAGACAAATACGAATGCTGAACATCGCCCTGCCCATGGCCGGCCGCGGCCAGCGCTTCGCTGACGCGGGCTTTGACCTGCCCAAGCCACTGATCCCGATCCACGGACACCCGATGATCGAGGTGGTGATCAACAACCTCCGGCCGTCGTGCCCCCACCGCTTCATTTTCCTGGTGCTGCGAGAACACGCTCAGCTTTATGGCATAGACGATAAGCTGCGCCATTGGGCGCCCGGTTGCGACATCGTGTTCGTCGACCAGGTGACCCAGGGAGCCGCCTGTACGGTGCTGCTGGCGCGAGACCTGATCGACAACGACGACCCCCTGATGATCGCGAACTGCGACCAGTACATCGACGCCGACATCGATGTCTACTTGGCCGCGATGGGTGAAGCCGATGGCCTGATCATGACCATGTGGGCCGACGACCCGAAATGGTCGTTCGTCGGTCGTGATGCCACCGGCCGGGTGGTCGAGGTGGTCGAGAAGAAGGTGGTTTCCAACGAAGCCACTGTCGGCATCTACAACTTCCGGCGCGGATCGGATTTTGTCCGGGCAGTCGACGCCATGATAGCCGCCAACTTGCGCGTCAATGGCGAGTTCTATGTCGCCCCAGCCTACGACCAGCTCATCTCCATCGGTGCCCGTATCGAATGCTTCGACATAGGCCGTCTGGGGGCTGGCATGCACGGCATCGGGGTGCCGGCCGACCTGTCCGCCTTCTTGGCCAGTCCGGTCTCTCGAAAGTCCGTTGCCAGGCTGGGGACGCCACCAGCAACCAGCTGAAGGCACCATGAGCGAGCATCCATCCCTACACGACCGCCTTTCCTACCGTCTGCTGCGCTGGACGGCGCAGTACGCTGTTCGGTACAGCCGCCACCTGGCCACCTTTCACCTGCGCCCCAAACAGGCTGACCAGATCGGCACATATCCCGAACCCACCGCCGCCGGCGAAGCCTGCGCCATCTTCCTTCAAGGCCCGATCGCCCAGGAAGGCAACTTCACCCTTGAGACTTTCCGGCTCTACCGCCGTCACTTTTCCCATTGCCCGCTGATCCTGTCGACTTGGCGGGACACACCCGCCAGCCTGCTGGCGCCCATCCGGAACCTCGGTGTGCAGGTGGTGCTTTCCGAAAAGCCTACTCGGGCCGGATTGTTCAACGTGAACATGCAGCTGACCAGCGCCGCGGCCGGTGTGCGTGCGGCGGCCGACACCGGTGCGCCCTGGACGCTCAAGTCCAGGACCGACCAACGCCTCTACCACCCCGATGCGATCGCCTACCTGGTGGCCCTGGCCACGGCCTTCCCTCCCGCATCAGGGGCCCGCCAGAAGCACCGCATCGTGGGCGTCGGTCAGGGATCGCTCAAATTTGCTCCCTACCACGTGACCGACCAGACGGTATTCGGCCACACCGAGGACATGCTCACCTATTGGACACCCCCGCTGCGCGAAGACCCCGCGCCAGCGGGCTGGCCCAGCTTGCAGCAGGACATCTTCGTCGGCACGCCCATCGGCGATCTTTGCAGGCTTGCCTCGCCCGAAAGTTACATCACCAGCCAGTTCTTGCAGCGCCTAGGTCGGCCACTCGACTGGTCCCTGCAGGACAGTTGGACTGCCTACCGTGACCATTTCTGCTTTGCCGACTTTTCCACCACCGACTTCTACTGGAAAGGTAAGACCCATCGGTTGCATGAGTTCAATACAGTTTACGAGATGACCAACAACCGGTATGAATTCTCGTTTCGCGAATGGCTGCTGATGCAGACCGGCTCGCTGCGGCCCGAAGACGCGCGGCGTTACGAACACGTGCTTTCCGAGCGGTTCAACCATCCCGTGGTACCCGGTGACCTGCCATCGGTGGTCCCAAAAGGACCCCGCTGAGTCAGCCAAGCGAAACCAGAGCACAGTGCAGCAACCCCTACCACCTCACAACTCTTCTCGACCATGGCCAAAGGCATGATCCTGGCAGCGGGCCAGGGAACCCGCGTGCGTCCCCTGACGCAGAAGACCCCCAAGCCCATGGTCCCCA
>SBFU01000476.1 GCA_006227785.1 Burkholderiales bacterium | reverse complement strand
GTGGGCAAGGGCTGACCCGGCTCGATGGAGCCGGCGACAGCGGTCAGTGCGAGAGAACAGAGCACCGCCGCACCCAGCCGGCGCAGGAGGGTCAGGCTTCGCATGCGCAGGTCCTCGTGGCCTGGGTTGTCGGGTCGCAGCCGGCACACTCACCGGTGTTGACCATGTGATCGGCCATGTCGGCAAACAGCCGGGAGAGGCGCTCAAGCAGGTCTCGGTCGGCGACCTGCTCCGCCAGTGCGGTGCGCATGCACAGCATCCATTCATCGCGTTCGGTCGGGCCTATCGCGTAGGGCAGGTGGCGTCTGCGCAGCCGCGGGTGTCCCTTCTTCTCGATGTACAGGTTGGGGCCGCCGAACCAGCCCGAGAGGAATTCGAACAGGCTTTCGTTGGCGCCGGCCAGGCTCTCGGGGTGGATGCGGCGCGCGGCATAGGCCTCTGGCAGCTCGTCCATGAGTTCGTAGAAGCGGTCCACCAGGCGGTGGATGCCGTCGGCGCCACCCAGGGCGGCGTAGACGGTGGGGTTGGCGGTATCGGACATGAGATTTCCTTTCAGACGGCCTTGGCGGGGCCCGGCGCAGCCGAGGCTGGCGGGGCACCGAACAGGCGGTCGGTGAGCTTGACGTACCAGGCGGCGGCCTGCACCTGAACGATGTAGGCCAGCGCAATGAGGAGGGCGGCATCGGCTCCGGCAGAGCCGAACACGCCCATGGCAATCGCCAGCGCGATGGAGAGGTTGCGCATGACGGTGCCGTAGACCAGCGCGATGGCATCGCCGCGCTGGAACAGGGTCTTGCCGACCACGGTGCTGATGGCGAAGTTGATCGCATACACCAGCACCAGCGGCAGCAGCAGGCCGGGCAGCAGGCCCGGTTGGGCGAAGATGTCCTGCGACTTCAGCGCCATGGACACGAAGACGATGCCCAGCACGCCCAGCGTGGAGAAGGGCGGGAATTTCGGTTTGAGCTGCTGGTTGAACTTCTGCTCTCCGACCCGGCCGATCAGCCAGCGCTGGGTCAGCGTACCCAGCAGCAACGGCAGGAAAACGATGAGTGCGATCTGACCGAACACCTGCAGCACCGGGATCTCGACCACGGTGCCCAGCATCGCCTTGAGATAGACCGGTGCCAGCAGCGAACCGGCGATCAGGCCGACCACGGTCATCTTCACCGCCGCAGGCACGTTGCCCTTGGCAAAACCGGTCCACGAAATCGTCATGCCCGAGGTGGGCAGCAGCGCCGTGAGCAGCAGCGCCAGCCGCACCATGGGCTGGTCGGCGAAGAACAGCAGCCCGGCCCCGTAGCCTATGGCAGGCATGAGGACGAAATTGATCGCCAGCGTCGTGCCCTGCAACGTGCCACCCCCTGGCTTGAGGAGCTCCCGCACGTTCATGGTCACCATCATGGGGTAGACCATGAGGAAGGTCAGCGGCAGGATGGCCCGGCCCAGGAACGATGGGTCGGCGATTTGTCCGAACCCCAGGCCGGCCAGCATCGCCAACGGAATGCTCCAGACCAGGTTCTTCTGCAGCCAGTTGAGGACGGTCCACATGCTCGATCTCCTTGGTGCTAGGCCAGACAGCCTCGTCGTCAGCAGCGCAGCGCGGCAGGGGGGTTACACATTTTTCAGCGCCAGCGCCCAGGCCTGCATGGCGTCATTGGCAGGCTTCATGGGCGCATCCATGAAGCTGACGACAAAGCGGTCACCCAGGTCGGCAATGCCGATGCTGCGAGGCCGCACCGCCAGCACCTGCGGGTTGGGCAGCGCGTGTCCGAAACAGAACAGCACGTTGACCGCGGCCTGGATGCCCGGGTTGATCTCGCCACCGATGGCCCGGGTGTGGGCCAGGTGATCAAAGGTGCCGATGTACGCCACCCGGGGCGTGTTGGCCATGCAGGTCCTGAAATACCCGGCGATGGCGTCGACCGTTTCGAACCGGGTTTCGGACTTGGCGACGTCGACGACGGTGATGGGGTATTTTTCCTGGAAGTGCAGCTGTTTCATGTCAAGGTGCTTTCTGATGAAGAGATCGACCGGACGCAGGACCTGCCCCGGTCGGGGACGGACTGGACGTCCGGTGGGTTCGCAGGGGTCATGCGGGCGACAAAGGTGTCGCGCGTCTGCCCCGAGAAATGGGGGTGCCAGCGGCGTTGCTCGAGCACGGTGCCGACAGCCCGCGCATGGCGTGCATGGCCGCCAAACAGCAGGGTCTCGTCAGGCAGCGTGAAGATGCGCCCGTGCACACTGTCCCACAAGGCGGCAGGCAGGGCCGGCGAGGGCTGACGCGGGCAGGCGTCCACCGCCAGCAGGCCGCCGCAGAACACGCGGTCGCGCCAGACGAAGCTCAGGCAGTCGGGCGTGTGACCCGGGGTCTCCATGACCGTCACGTACTCATCGCCGAAACTCAGCTCGGCGCCGTCGGCCGGACGCAGGGCCTGCGTGCAACGCCGTCCCTGCACCAGTGCAGCGCCCAGGCGGCTGAGGGTGTCTGGCTCCGCAGGTTCCTGTTGGTCGTGATCGTGCGTGCGCAGCACCCAGCGCAGGCGCAGCCCGCGGTCGTCCAGCATGGCCTGTAGCACCGGCAGGTCGCGGCCATGCGGATCGACCAGCACCGCCTCGCGCGCGTCCGCGTCGGCCAGCAGGTAGGTCAGGTCCCCGCTGACCTCGTCATAGAGCATGCGAAACAGCACCTCAGACGCCCCACCGCAGGGTGGCCGCCAGCACCAGGGCGGCGCTGCAGGCCCAGCCAGAAAACAGCCAGCGCCAGACGGGCAAGACCGGCACGAAGCCGACCCCACGCACCAGCCCGGCGCTCATGGCCCAGAACAGCGCCATCGCCAGGGAATGATCGGCCTGGCCCTGGGCATCGGCGAACAGCAGCGGGTAGATGCTGCCCACCGTCATGATGGTCAGCGCCACCAGCAGGCTGGGCAGGTGCATGCGCGTGGCTGCAGGTGGGTCGGTCCGGGGCATGGACACGGTCGTCATGGCGTGTCGCTCCCCGAGCGCAGGCGGGCTTCTTCGTTCTCGCCCCACATGGCGTTGAGGATGGCCAGAAGCACGGCAAAGCCGACACCCAGGACCCAGGCAAAGTACCACATTGCGTTCTCCGTGAAATGGTTGGAAATCAGGCGGCTTCCTCGCCGTCTTCGCCGATCTGCAGCGTGCCGTCGGCCAGGTAGCGGTGAGGCGGCACGACCAGGTTGGTCGGCGCCGGCTTGTTGCGGAACACACGGCCGGCGAAGTCGAAAGTCGACCCGTGGCAGGGGCAGAAGAAGCCCCCCTTCCAGTCGGCAGGCACACTGGGGTTCTGACTGCCCTGGGCGATGGTGACCGGCGAACAGCCCAGGTGCGTGCAGATGCCGACGGTCACCAGCAGCTCCGGCCGGATGGACCGGCGGGTGTTGGTGGCATAGGGTGGCTGCTGCCGGAGCTTCGAATCCGGGTCCGCCAGGTCCTGCATGCCGTCCAGGCTGGCGAGCATCTCCGGCGTGCGGCGCATCACCCAGACCGGTTGCCCGCGCCACTCGACCACGCGCACCTCGCCCGGCGCAATGCCCGACGGGTCGATGGTAACGCTGGCCCCCAGCGCCTTGGCGCGTTCGCTGGGGGCAAAGCTGGAGACCAGCGGTACCGCCACCGCGGTGGCCGCCGCCGCGCCCATGGCGGTGGTGGCCAGCAGCCAGGTGCGGCGCTCGGGGTCCAGGCCCGCGTCGTGCGGGACAGAGGGGGACAGGGATGGATCCATGGACATGACAGGCTCCTTCAGTGCTTGCCCGTGGCGGGCGGATGGGCCATGGCGGTGGCGGGTGCACCCGGCTGAGCGTGCTCGTCTTCTTCCCAGCCGGTGACCATGGCCTTGATGTGGGCCGTGAGCGTGTGACCGGTGGTGGTCAGGTACACATGGGCGATGAAGAAGGCCAGCATCATGAAGGCGCCGGCCGTGTGTGCCCAGGCCACCCATTCCAGGGTCAGCCAGCGGTCGATGCCCAGCGATGGCCAGAAGGCCCTGAACAGATAGAGCAGGCCCGAGCCCCAGATCAGGGGCGAGATCAGGGCCAGCAAAGCCAGGTAGGCCAGACGCTGCAGCGGGTTGTGCTTCTTCTGTGCGGTCTTGCGGAACGGGTGCGGTGCGCCGCGGAACATGCCCCAGCTGTAATACAGCGCCATCGCTGCCACCTTCTTGTGGGTCGGCAGGTACTGGCGCCATTCGCCGGTGGTGAACTGCCAGAAGATGGTGAAGGCCCAGAGCGTGAGCAGCGCCCAGGCCGCCAGGGTGTGCAGGCGCACCGCCGGCGCGAAGCCGAGCAGCGTGTAGCTGCCATGCACCTCGAATCCGGTGAGCAGCATGGTGATCACCAGCAGCGCCTGCGACCAGTGCCAGAAGCGCTCGTAGCGCTTGTAGAGGTAGACGCGGCCGGGGACCGGCTGGGCAGACGTGTCCTGGTTCATGTCAGTGGCCCTTTCCTTGGCGGGCATGGTTGAGCAGACGGGCACCGGCATGCACCAGTACACCGGCCAGGACACCGGTCACGGCCAGCCAGCCCAGGGTGTCGATCCACCGATGGCGGTCGCGTCCCGGCAGGTAGAAGCCCGGCAGCTCGCCCAGGCGGCTCTGGCTGGCGCCGGTGTGGCAGGACGCGCAGGCCACCGTCTCTGCGGCAGGCGCGACCATGTGGGTGATGGGCCATAGCATCTCGGTCTTCACGAAGCCGTGCTGGCCGCTGTAGGACTGCCCGGTGGCCGCCGCACCGGCTTGCAGGGCCTTGGGCCAGTCGAAGTTGAACCAGAACGCGGTGTCGTCCGGCGTGGCGGTGTGCGGCACCAGCAGCTGCAGGTGCACCTTGTCGTAGGGCTGCCGGCCCTCGAAGCGCTTGACCGGCCAGATGCGGGCCTGGGGGTCGTCCGGCCCGCCCAGGAATTCGTTGATCCTGAGCACCTGCTCCGGGTCGATCTTCATGTCTTGCGTCGTGTATTTCACCTGCCCGTTGAACCAGACGTAGTCGGGCACCACGTTCTCGCCCAGCTTGAAGTCGCCCTTCTTGCTGTCGTAGGCGTCATGGCCGGTGGCGTCCTTCACCTTGAAGGGCTTGCCATCCTTCAGCTTGCCGGCGGTGGACCAGTCCCACCACATCTTGGTGGGCTTGCCGCCCCGGGCG
>SBFU01000205.1 GCA_006227785.1 Burkholderiales bacterium | reverse complement strand
CCGTTCTGGAACAACTTCTTTCTGATGGCGATCCTGATCTGGATCCAGACCGGCTTTGCCATGGTGATCCTCTCGGCCGCGCTGCGCGGTGTGCCCACCGACACCATCGAGGCCGCGCGCATCGACGGTGCCAGCGAGCTGCAGATCTTCTTTTCGATCATGGTCCCACAGGTGATGTCGACCATTCTCGTGGTCTGGACCACCATCACCATCACCGTGCTCAAGGTGTTCGACATCGTCATGGCCATGACCGGTGGCCAGTGGGACACCAGCGTGCTGGCCAACCTGATGTACGACTGGATGTTCCGCGGCGGTGGCGACTACGGCCGCAGTTCCACCCTGGCCATGGTGCTGATGCTGGCCGTGATTCCGGTCATGGCCTTCAACATCCGCCGCTTCCGCGCCGAGGAGGCACAGCGATGAAACTCAGACTCTACCCGGCCAGGCTGCTGGCCCATGCACTTCTGCTGGTCATCGTCCTGGCCTGGGTGCTGCCAACTTTCGGTCTGCTGGTCTCCAGCTTTCGCGACCGCGAGCAGATCGTCAACAGCGGCTGGTGGACCTCGCTGTCGACCCAGACCCGGTCCGACCAGCGCCGGACCGCCGGTGCACAGAGCGTGGTGCCGGAAGGTGATCGATTCGTCATGGCTGGACGCCTGTTCCCCGAGGGCAACAGCACGCGGCTGCAGCGCTTTTCCCTGAAGTCGGCCAACCCTGGCGAGCACCCGGTGGGCGCCACCATCGAGCTGGCAGACGCGCAGATTTTTGACGAAGAGGACGGTCAACCCGATGGAAGCATCACCGTGGCCGCAGACGGGCAGTACCGCCTGGTACTCAACCAGCCCTACGAGAACGACCGGGGCATTCGTATCTTTTACGTGGCCGAAACGCCGCCAAGCTTCACGGCCAGCAACTACAGAAAGGTGATCGACTCGGAGGGTGTCGGCAACGCTTTCCTCAACACCTTCAAGGTCACCATACCTGCCACGTTCATACCGATCCTGATCGCAGCCTTCGCTGCCTACGCCTTCAGCTGGATGGAGTTTCCCGGTCGGCGCTGGCTCTTCGTGGTGGTGGTGGGGCTGCTGGTGGTGCCACTGCAGATGTCGCTGATCCCGCTGCTGCGCCTGTACAACGATGTGGGCGAGAGCCTGGGCATCGCGTCCAAGTCCTACCTGGGCGTGTGGCTGGCGCACTCGGCCTTCGGCCTGCCGCTGGCGATTTACCTGCTGCGCAACTACATCGCGTCTCTACCGCGGGACATCATCGAGAGCGCTCGCATGGATGGCGCGTCGCACTTCCAGATCTTCACCAGCATCGTGCTGCCGCTGTCGGTACCGGCGCTGGCCAGCTTTGCGATCTTTCAGTTTCTGTGGGTCTGGAACGACTTCCTGGTGGCCCTGGTGTTCCTGGGCAAATCGCCCGACCAGGTGGTGCTGACCATCCAGCTCAACGACCTGCTGGGCTCGCGCGGCGAGAGCTGGGAGATCCTGACCGCCAGTGCCTTCGTGTCCATCGCGGTGCCCGTGGCCGTGTTCTTCTCGTTGCAGCGCTTCTTCGTGCGCGGCCTGCTGTCCGGTTCCGTCAAATAGCCCAATGACCGATTTCCCCCGTTTTCCCCCTTCGTTCGAATGGGGCTGTGCCACCGCGGCCTTCCAGATCGAGGGCGGCGCCCTGGAAGGCGGCAAGCTGCCCAGCATCTGGGACGAGTTCTGCGCCCAGCCCGGCCGCATCAAGGACGCCAGCGACGGGCTGGTGGCCTGCGACCACTTCCACCGCTTCCGCGAGGACGTGGCGCTGATGGCCGATCTGGGCTTTCGGCACTACCGCTTCTCCATCGCCTGGACGCGCGTGGTGCGCGAGGATGGCTGCGCCAACCCTGAGGGACTCGATTTCTACCGCCGCCTGCTGGACGCACTGCACGAGAAAGGCATCACGCCCAACGCCACCCTCTACCACTGGGACTTGCCTGCGCACCTGCAGCACGCAAACCGTGGTTGGCTGGGACGGGAGACGGCGATCCGCTTCGCCGACTACGCGGCGCTGGTGGCACGCGAGCTCGGCGACCGGCTGCAACGCGTGGCCACGCTCAACGAACCCTGGTGCAGCGCCTTCCTGGGTCACGACATCGGCGTGTTCGCGCCAGGCCTCCAGGACCGGCCCTCCGCACTCCTGGCCGCGCACCACCTGATGCTGGCGCACGGCCTGGGCCTTCAGGCCTGGCGCGCCGAGCGCAGCGACACCCAGCTGGGCATCGTGCTCAACCCCGAACTCTGCGACGCCTTCAGCGACGCCAAGCCCGATGCCATGGCAGCCCGCATGGCCGAGATGGAACGCAACGACGTCTTCTTCAATCCACTCTTCAACCGGGAGTGGCCGGCCGAGATGCTGGAACAGATCGGTGAGCTGGGCGTACACCGCCCGGCGGAGGATCTGCGCATTTGCGCGCAGCCGCTGGACTTCATCGGCTTGAACTACTACACGCGCTCGGTGGCGCAAGCCCCTCAGACGCCAGCCGAGTTGTGCAGAGGCTACCGCTTCGTCTCGCCCGATGCCAAGGCCGTCGCCTTGACGGACATCGGCTGGGAGATCCATCCGCAAGGCCTTCGCCGTGTGATCGAGAAGCTGCAGTCCCAATGGCCGCTGCCCCCCATCTGGATCACCGAGAACGGCGCCGCCGACAACACGCCGGTCGGTGAGCGCGGCTGCGATGACGTGATCCGCCTGCACTACCTGCGCACCCACCTTGAACAACTCGCCGACATGATCGCCAGCGGCATCGATGTCCGCGGCTACTACGTCTGGAGCCTGCTCGACAACTTCGAGTGGGCACACGGCTACACCCAACGCTTTGGCGTGGTTCATGTCGACTACGCCACCCAGAAACGCACACCCAAAGCCAGCGCACGCTGGCTCCAGCAACAGATTCTTTCCCAACCCACATGAGCAACAAGGCACCCAACAACAACTGGTGGCGCGGCGGCGTGATCTACCAGATCTACCCACGTTCCTTTCAGGACGCCAACGGCGACGGCATCGGTGATCTGCCGGGCATCACAGGTCGGCTGGAGCACATCGCGGCGCTCGGCGCCGATGGCATCTGGCTCTCGCCCTTCTTCAAGAGTCCGATGAAGGACTTCGGCTATGACGTCAGCGACTACTGCGACGTCGACCCCATGTTCGGGACACTGGAGGACTTCAAGGCGCTGGTGCGCCGCGCGCACGAGCTCGGTCTGAAGGTGATGATCGACCAGGTGCTCTCACACACCAGTGACCAGCACCCCTGGTTTGCCGAAAGCCGCGCCAGTCGCGACAACCCCAAAGCCGACTGGTACGTGTGGGCGGACCCCAGGAATGACGGCACACCACCGAACAACTGGTTGTCCATCTTTGGTGGCAGTGCCTGGCAATGGGACCCGCGCCGCTGCCAGTACTACCTGCACAACTTCCTGACCAGCCAGCCTGACCTGAACTTCCACAACCCGGATGTGCAGGAGGCCTTGCTGGAGACCGTGAAGTTCTGGCTGGACATCGGGGTGGATGGCTACCGGCTGGACACGGCCAACTTCTACTTCCATGACCCGCTGCTGCGCGACAACCCGGGCAAGGGCGCGCCCGATCCGAACAACCCCGATCCGGCGGCCAACCCGTTCAACCCCTACGCCTGGCAGCGCCACATCTACGACAAGAGCCGCCCGGAAAACCTGCCCTTTCTGCAGCGCCTGCGCGCCCTGGTCGACCGCTACCCCGACACCACCCTGGTCGGTGAAATCGGTGACGACGATGGCCTGGCCCGGGTTGCCGAATACACCGCCGGTGGTGACAAGCTCCACATGGCCTATTGCTTCGACCTGCTGGGCCCCCAGAAGGACGCGCTTTTCCTGCACGGCGTGCTGTCGCGCTTCATCGGCACCGTCGGCGACGGCTGGCCCTGCTGGGCCTTGTCCAATCACGATTGCGAACGCTCCGCCACGCGATGGGGTGGCAGCACACCCGATCCGCGTCAGCTGCGACTGATGGCGGCATTTCAGGTCAGTCTGCGAGGCACCGTCAGCCTCTACCAGGGCGAAGAGCTGGGGCTGCCCGAGGCACAGCTGCGTTTCGAAGAACTGCAAGACCCCTACGGCATCACGCTGTGGCCTCAGTACAAAGGGCGAGACGGTTGCCGGACTCCCATGCCCTGGTCTGCGGACGAGCCCCACGCGGGATTTTCCGCCGCCGCCAGGACCTGGCTGCCGATGGCCGAGACCCACCGACCCCTGGCGGTGGACCGCCAGCAAGGTCATGCCGACAGCCTGTTGAGCTTCTTCCAGCAACTGCTGCAATGGCGTCGCGGTCAGCCGGCCCTGATCCATGGCAGCCTGTCCCTGCTGCCCGCGCATCCCCAGGTGCTGGCCTTCGTGCGTGAAGAAGAGCGGGCAGCTGCCCCACAGCGTCTGCTGTGCGCCTTCAACTTCAGTGGCCAGCCCGCAACGCTGGAGGTGCCAGCCGGCTGGGACAACGCCAGCCCACTGGCCGGCAGCGGATTGCAGGGCGTCCGGCGGGAAGGCGCCATGCTGCACTTCGAACCCTGGGCAGGCCTGTACCTGAAGGCCTGAGCAGGCCGTGGCACCACATCGGGGCTGACGCGAGATAGGTACAGTGTGGGCAAACAGCCCACTTGTCACTTTGCGTCCAGGAGCCCTGATGAGCATCCAGTCTGTCACCACCACCCCTTTCGCGGGTCAGAAACCCGGCACATCCGGCCTGCGCAAGAAGGTCGGTGTCTTCCAGCAGCCGCACTACCTGGAGAACTTCGTCCAGGCCCTGTTCGACGTGCTGCATGGCGACGCGCCGGCCAGCGGCCAGACCCTGGTGCTTGGGGGTGACGGTCGGTTCCACAACCGCACCGCGGTGCAGACCATCCTGAAAATGGCGGCCGCCAGAGGCTATGGCAGGGTGCTGGTCGGCCAGGGGGGGATCCTGTCCACCCCAGCCACCAGCGCGGTGATTCGTCGCCATGGCGCCAGCGGCGGCATCATTCTTTCGGCCAGCCACAACCCCGGCGGCCCCGACGGGGACTTTGGCATCAAGTACAACGCCACCAACGGCGGACCCGCCCCCGAGAAGCTCACCGAAGCGGTGCACGGCCGCACCCCGGCGCTCGGCAGCTCCCGCCTCAGCGATGCAGCTGACATCCC
>SBFU01000366.1 GCA_006227785.1 Burkholderiales bacterium | reverse complement strand
CAGCATGCCGTGCTTGAGCAGGCGGCTGATCGAGTGCGGCGTGAGCTGGGTGGCCATCTTGAAGGTGGCCAGGGCGTTCTCGAAATTGCCGAGCTCGAACTGGGCCCGTCCCATCACGTCATACGCGTCGGCGTACTCGGGTTCATCCTGCAACAGAGATTCCAGCGTGGTCGAGGCCTTGCGCGGCTCCCCGGCGCCCAGCTGCGCCCGTGCCACGCCCAGTCGCGCCCACGGCACGGTCTTGGCCTCGATGACCGCTTCATACAGCGTCTTGGCCTCGGTGAGCTGGCTGGTGCGCAGCAGCAGCTCGGCGCCGATGCGGGCCGCGTACAGCCAGTAAGGCCCCCGCGCCTCGAAGCGCTCCAGACACAGGCGGGCCGCCCGCTCGTAGTCCTGGTCGTCGATGGCCGAGAAGATGCCTTCCAGCTCCGCCTTGCGGCCCCGGGCCTGCAGGATGCTTTCGGCCAGTCGGGCGCCGGTGTGGGGCTTGAGCAGGTACGCGTCCAGCGCCGCCTCGGCGGCCTCGGCCACCTTGCTGTAAGAGGCCTCGGCCGTCACCATGATGAACACCGTGTAGAACGGCAACAGCTGGTTGCGGCGCAAGTCGTCCAGCAGATCCTGGCCCGAACCCGTTTCACGCTCGAACGTCTGTTCGCAGATCACGATCTCGAACTGGCTGGTCTCCAGCTTGCGGCGGGCATCGGACAGGCGCGAGCACTGCGACACCTTGCCGATGCCGATGTCGCGCAGCTGGGACACCAGAATGGCGCGCGACTGCGGGTTGCCCTCGATCACCAGGGCTTGGGCGTCATGCAGGTCGTTGGGCGCAAAAGGCATTCGTGGCGCGGGAAAATGCACCCGCTGTGGCTGAGCGGCAGGGAAATGTGACGATTCTGCGCCCTTCTGGTCAGGCGTTGGCACCGAACAGAGCCCGGATCACCCGCCAGTTTCCGGTCGGGGTCACACCCGCCAGATGCGCGGGGGCGGGGCGCTCAGGTCCCAGGCCTGCCGCCGAATCGCCGCCCAGACCGATTGCAGGCCGTTCATCAGGGGCTCGACGGTGTCGGCCAGGCCCCTCACCACCAGCAGGCGCGGATGGCTCCAGGTGGCCGCCAGGCTCAGGCGACCGTCCTGCGCCTGGGTCGGGAACGCCTGACGCACCGCTTCAATGAGATCCTCCTGCTGGCGCGTCCCCAAGGCCGTGCCACAGGCGAACCAGAGGCTGGCCATGGCCCTTCGGCCGCCCAGACCCACGTGGGAGTCCAGCAGGCGCTGGTCTGTGCCGTCGAGACGGCCCTGCTCCAGCCAGACACCTGGCCATTCGATGCGCTGGGTGAACCGCCCATGGGTGAACGGGCTGCCCGCGGCCGGCAACCCCAGCGCGACCACATCCCAGCCCAGCAGCTGTGCGCCCTCGGCCAGCTGGAAGCGGATGTGGTTCTCGGCCAGGCAGCCCGGGTAGGCAATCGTCTCCAGCGGCAGCCATTCCAGGCGCGCGCCGGCCTGAAGGTCCAGCGTGACCTGCTGACGGCCGGTGCGGCCATCACCATCATAGAAGCGGGTCGCTCCGGGTGTGCTGACCAGCGCGTGGCTGCCGGCCTGAAGGCTCACCGAGACGTCCAGCCGGTCACCGCCAACCACCCCCCCGGGCGGGTGCACGATCACGTTGTGGCAGACCGCATCGCCTTCCGGATACAGGCTCTTGAAGATGCGAAGCGGACCCTCGTGTGCGTGCTGCAGCACGGTGCGAGGACCTTGTCGGTGGTAGTTCAG
The DNA here is from genome assembly GCA_006227785.1 of Burkholderiales bacterium. Lineage (GTDB taxonomy): Bacteria > Pseudomonadota > Gammaproteobacteria > Burkholderiales > Burkholderiaceae_C > Hydrogenophaga. The sequence goes on along the minus strand of SBFU01000366.1, from coordinate 3,425 downwards.
AGAGAGTCGGGCTTGCCAGGGCATGGACGTCAAATGTGGGGGCGCCGCGCGGCCGGCCTGTCCGTCTGCGCTGGATCGCAGCACATCATCTCGGGCCGGTTCAGCGTTCGGACCAGAAGTGGCGATGCGGTTCGACCATCTCGGCTTCCATGGTCTGTATGGGACCGACCACTTCAATGGCCTTCTGCCCGCGCGCGATGACCTCTCGGCAGGGCAGCGACAGGGTGGGGTTTTCCTCATGGTCACCGGTCAGGGCCAGCAGGGCTTGCTCGCTGGCGCCATAGACGATGCGACCGATGTTCGCCCAGTAGATGGTGCCGGTGCACATGGCGCACGGCTCGAAAGTCGTCACCAGGGTGCACCGGGCGAGGTATTCGCCCGGCCAGTTGTCGGCCGCGGTGCGGGCCAGTGTGGATTCGGCGTGGTTGACCGTGTCGATGTTCCCCTGCTCGGCCAGCACCGTCTCGTCATCAGGCCCCACCAGCAGGGCACCGAAAGGATGACGGCCCATGGCCATGGCCCGCAAGGCCACCGCGTTCGCGCGCCGCAAGTGCCGAACGACCTGATCTTCGGTCAAGCCTGGCTTCCCCTGTGCGCCCAGCCGGTGGTGTGTTTCTCGACCCAGCTGAACAGCTCGTACATGGCCATGGCCATGACACCCACCACCAGCAGGCCCGAGAAGGCCAGACCCATCTGCATCGAACTGCCGGCCGAGATCAGCAGGTAGCCGATGCCCTCGTTCGACGCGGTCATCTCCGACACCGTGGTGCCCACAAAGGCCAGCGTGATGGCCACCTTGAGCGAACCGAAGAAATAGGGCAGGGAGCGTGGCAGGCCGACCTTGGTCAGCACGTCCCAGCGCTTGGCACCCAGCACCCGCAGCACGTCCTCGAGTTCAGGCTCCAGCGTGGCCAGGCCGGTGGCGATGTTGACCATGATCGGAAAGAAGCTGATCAGGAAGGCGGTCAGGATGGCGGGCCCGATGCCGATGCCGAACCACACCACCAGGATCGGCACAAAGGCCGCCTTGGGCAGCGCGTTGAAGGCGGTCATGAGCGGGTAGATGGCCGCGTAGGCCAGGCGCGAGCTGCCGATCAGAAAGCCCAGCAGCACCCCGACCACGATGGCAATCCCGAAGCCCGCCATGGTGACCCAGAAGGTGCGCCAGGCATGTCCGAGGATGGTGGTCTTGTGTTCCAGCGTCTGTTCCCAGATGCGGGACGGGCTGGGAAAGATGAACTCCGACACCCCGAAGCCCCGGGTGATCACCTCCCAGATGATGACGATGGCCATCAGCAGCAGCAGCGGTGACCAGCGCTCAAGTTGTTTCTTGTTCATGTCGGCAGGCTCACTGGTTGATGACGGCGCCGGACTTGCGCATGGCGCCGATGTGGCCGCGCAGCTCGTGCACGATGTCGGTGAACTCGGGAGCGTAGGTGACCTCCAGGTCACGGGTGCGCGGAATCGGGATCTCCCGCCTGACCACGAACCGTCCCGGGCTGCGGCTCATGCAGTACACGGTGTCCGCCAGGAACACCGATTCGCGCAGATCGTGGGTGACCAGAATGACATTGAATCGCTGCGCCTCCCACAGGTCGCGCAGCGTGCACCAGAGTTCCTCGCGCGTGAAGGCATCCAGCGCGCCGAAGGGCTCGTCCAGCAGCAGCATCTTGGGTTCGTGGATCAGCGCCCGGCAGATGCTCGCGCGCTGCTGCATGCCACCCGAAAGCTCCCAGGGGAACTTGGATTCCATGCCCCCCAGGCCCACACTGGCCAGCAGGCGCTTGGCCCGGTCCTCGAACTCCTTGCGCCGGTCCTTGAACTGGCTGCGGTAGGGCTCGACGATCTCCAGCGGCAGCAGCACGTTGTCCAGCGTGGTGCGCCAGGGCAGCAGGCTGGGCGCCTGAAAGGCCATGCCGGAGATCTTCAGCGGTCCGGTCACCGGCTGGCCGTCGATCGTGATCTTGCCCATGCTGGGCATTTTCAGCCCGGTGGTCAGCTTCATGAACGTCGACTTGCCGCAACCCGAAGGACCGACGATGGCAATGAACTCGCCCTGGCGCACCTTCAGATTGATGTCTTCGACGGCAAAGATGTTCTTGGCGAGCAGGTCTTCGTTGTAGGCCAGCCAGACCTGGTCGAAGTCGACGAAGGCCGTTTCGCCCGGGGCGTTGTCAGCTTGCATGGGGCATCCAGGTGGCGGCGGCACGGCCGCAGCCGTGTCCGCCGTTGCAGGGTGGGGTGGGGTCAGCGCGCCGCAGGCAGCACGTTCAGCTCGGCCGCCGTCGGCAGGAAAGAACCGTTCCACACCGCTGTCGGGTTGATCCGGGTCTTGGTGCCGTATGCGTCGGACACCTGAGAGGCCATCAGGGCCAGCCGTCCCGGGTTCACCTGTCCGAAGCCCTCACGCCGAGCGTCGGGGCTGGCCACCACCGAGTTGATGGCCAGCTGCAGGCGTCGCGTCTCCAGCGCCACGTTGATGATGCCGTCGCGCGCCTTGACCGTCTCGATGCCGGCGGCCGGGTTGGCGATCACTTCCTTGGCACCCTTGGCGAAGGCCTTGAGGAAGGCCTTGATGGCCTCGGGGTTCTCCTGGATCATCTTGGGACTGGCGATGATGGCGTTGCCGTACAGCTTCACGCCATAGTCGGCATACGGCATGATCACCACGTCTTCAGGCTTGACGCCGCGGGCTTCCAGGTTGAGCAGCGAGGTGAACGAAAAGCCCGTGATCGCGTCGATGTCGCCACGAACCAGCATGGTCTCGCGCAGCGGCGGGTCCATCGAGGTCCACGCCACGTTGCTCACGTTGTTGGCTTTCTCGAAGATCGGGAACGCCTTGCGACCGGCATCGAACACCGGCGCGCCCAGCTTCCTGCCGCTGAGGTCGGCCGGTTTGCTGATGCCACTCTTCTTCAGGGCCAGCACGGCGGCCGGCGTGTTGTTGTAGACCATCATCACGGCCACCGGCTTGTTCGGCGCGTCCGGGTTGTTGGCGTGGAACTCCATCAGGGCGGCCATGTCGGCAAAGCCCATGTCGTAGGTGCCCGATGCCACCCGGGTCACCGTACCACCCGAGCCGTTGCCGGAGTCGATGGTCACGTTCAGGCCGGCATCGCGGAAATGGCCCTTGGCCGCCGGCAGCAGGAAGAGCGCGGCGGGCCCTTCGAAACGCCAGTCGAGCTGAAACTTGATGGCGGTCTGGGCCTGGGCCTGACCCAGGCTGGCCAGGGCGGCGAGGGCGGCGGCGGTCTGGAGAAATGCGCGTTTGTTCATGGTTACTCCTGGATGTGTGGGATGCGCCAGTCTGCATACACGGGGTCTGGCCCGGCACATCGGGGTGACAGCAATAAAGATGCCACCTGATGCCGGTCAGATACCCCGGGGTGCTGCAGTTGAGCACAATATTTGTATACACATTCTCG
>SBFU01000322.1 GCA_006227785.1 Burkholderiales bacterium | reverse complement strand
AAACTGATGGCCTGGCAGTGCTGGCAGCGCACCTGCCGACGCTGCGCCTGCCAGCCCCGGTCCTGCTCGGGCACCGCCCGCAGCGCCTGCACCAGGTCGTGCTCCTGGATCTCACCTTCGGCGGCCAGCTCGTGGGGTGACTCGGTGCCACAGTAGGCGCACACGAGGGCCTGCTTGCCCGGGTGCCAGCGTGCCTCGCCACCACAGGCCGGACAGGCGAATTTCTGCTGGGCGCGGTGCTCGTCACCAGCGCCCGCTGGACGTTGCGGCGCGTTCACGGGCCAGGCGCGCGGATCAACCCGATCAGGGGCATGGTGCTCAGCCCTGCATGAACTCGTCCAGCGCGGCGCGGGTGATGCGCCACTGACTGCCGATGCGCCGGCCCTTGAGGTTGCCCGACTCCAGCTCCTGCAGCACATCCGCCGGAGCAACCGCCAATGCCTGTGCCACCTGCTCGGGCGTGAGCAACTCAGGCAATGGGGGGGCCGCAGCGGCTGACGATGCGGCGCCAGGCACGAAGCCAGGCTGCGACGGCGCCGCGGCAGCACCCATGCCCGCGCCCTGCTGCAACATGGCCTGCCCCATCGCCAGCCCGGCCGCCAGCTCGGCACCAATACCGGCTGCTCCGGCCTTGCCTTCGGCCAGGGCGTTGCCCATGTTGTACTTGACGTAGTCGTTGAGGTTGCCAATGGCGGTCATGGCGCCGCGCTTGTCGATGGCCTGCTCCAGCTCGGGCGGCACCGACACGTTCTCCACCACGAAGGCGGTCAGCTCCAGCCCGTACTTCTCGCGCATGGCGGCGTTCAGCGGCTCCAGCAGGGCCTGTCCGAGCTCACCATAACGCGTGGCCACGTCCAGCGCCGGCACCTTGGCCATGGCCAGGGTTTCGCTGAAGACGCTGACGATGCGCGAACGCATGACATCGGTGAACTCGTCCAGCCGGAACTGGTGATCGGTGCCGGCCACCTCCTTGAGGAACAGGGCCGGATCGGTCACCTTGAAGTCGTAGGTGCCGAAGGCACGCATGCGCACCACGCCGAAATCGGCGTCGCGCATCATGACCGGGTTGGCCGTGCCCCACTTGTTGCCCGGAAAGACGCGGGTGGTGACGTAGTAGACGTCGGCCTTGAAGGGCGTCTGGAACTTGTACTTCCAGCCCAGCAGATCGCTGAGGATGGGAATGTTCTCGGTGGTCAGCGTGTGCCGGCCAGGCCCCAGGGTGTCGGCGAACTGGCCCACGTAGACGAACTGGGCCACCTGACTCTCGCGCACGATCAGCTGGGCACCGTTCTTGATCTGCTTGTCGTCGTCGGGGAAACGGTACGACAGCGTGTCGCGCGAGTCGTCGACCCACTCGATCACATCGATGAACTGGCGGTTGATGAAGTTCATGATCGCCATGTCGGCCTCCTGGGGTGGCTTGAAAAAAAGGGGGCCTGGCGGCGCCCGCCTGCCAAGCATAGCGCCATCCTGCGACAATCGGCCCCCATGCAGCACACCTATGTCCTGACCCTGTCCTGCCCGGACCGCCCCGGCATCGTTCACGCCGTTTCGGGTTTTCTGCTCGAACACGGCGGCAACATCGAGGAAGCCGCCCAGTACAACGACCACGACACCGGCCTGTTCTTCATGCGCGTGCAGTTCACCTGCAGCCAGCTGACCCAGGACGACCTGCGTTCTCGCCTGCGGATGTTTGCCGAACCTTTCGGCATGCAATGGGGCCTGCACCCGCTGGCCGAACCCATGAAGACGGTGATCTTCGTCAGCAAGGAGGGCCACTGCCTGAACGACCTGCTGTTTCGCTGGAAAAGCGGTCTGCTTCGCCTGGACATCCGCGCCATCGTCAGCAACCACCGCGACTTCTACCAGCTGGCGGCCAGCTACAACGTGCCCTTTCACCACATTCCGGTGACAGCGGCCAGCAAGGCGCAGGCCGAGGAGCGGCAGCTGGAGATCATCCGCGGCGAAGGGGCCGAGCTGGTGGTGCTGGCCCGCTACATGCAGATCCTGTCGGACCGGCTGTGTGGGGAGCTCTCGGGCAAGGCCATCAACATCCACCACAGCTTTCTGCCCAGCTTCAAGGGTGCCAAGCCCTACTACCAGGCACACGACCGCGGGGTCAAGCTGATCGGCGCCACCGCGCACTACGTGACGGCCGACCTGGACGAAGGCCCGATCATCGAGCAGGACGTGGCCCGGGTCGATCACACCGACACCGTCGAGGATCTGACCGCGGTGGGACGCGACACCGAAAGCCAGGTACTGGCCAGGGCGGTGAAATGGCACAGCGAGCACCGCGTGCTGCTCAACGGCCACAAGACGGTCGTATTCAAGTGACCATCCGAATCCCGCCCATCCAATGTTTGCTGACGTTTGAAGCGCTGGCACGCCTGCGCAGCGTCACGCAGACCGCCGAGGAGCTGTGCGTCACGCCCAGCGCGGTCAGCCACCGCATCAAGCAACTGGAACAGATCCTGGGCACCAAGCTGTTCGGGCGGGCGGATTTTTCCCTCACCACCGAAGGCAGCGAATACCTGGCGCAAGTGCGTGAGGGACTGGCTTCGCTGCAGAAATTTCCCAGCCACAACGCCAACCCGGGGCGGCGAAAGCTTCGACTGGCCGTGACCCCCACCTTTGCCCGCTCCATCCTGCTGCCCCGCCTGCGCCAGTTCAGCGAGGCCTATCCGGAAATCGATCTGACCTTGCAGGTCAGCATTCCGCTGCTGGATGTGGTGGCCGAGGACGCCGACCTGATGGTCCGCTTCGGCACCGGGCGCTATGCCGATGTCGAGCACGTGTGCCTGATGAAGGACGACGTCACACCGCTGGCCTCACCGGCCTTTGCGCGCGAACATGGACCATTCGAAAGCGCCGCAGACCTGGAAGGACTGGCGCTGCTGCGCAGCCCGCTGGAGCCCTGGCGCACCTGGTTTGCGGCCCATAACCTCGACTGGCCCGAACCCACGGAAGGTTCACAGTTCAACGACATCGGACTGATGTGCGATGGCGCCGCCGCTGGCATGGGCGTCGCCCTGGTGCGCCTGAAGCTGGGTGCACCATGGCTGGAGAGTGGCACCCTGGTGCCGTTGTACGAGCGTCGTGTCCCCAGCCCGCATGCCCATTACCTGTGCTGGCGCACCGGCACCATGGACCGCTGGGAATGCGCCGCCTTCGCCGACTGGCTCAAGAAGTCCCTGAGCTGAGCTTTCTGCGACGCTGGATCGGTTCCCATCGGTCCAACGCACCGCGGGACTGGCTTCGCCAGACCGCAGGTGCGGTCCCCCTCCCGCCAAAGGCGAGAGAGGGGGAAGCCGCGTCAGCGGCGCAGGGGGTGCTCATTCGATGTTCAGGCGCTGGCCAGCCAGGGCGGCCTTCTTCGGCAGCGTCAGGGTGAGCACACCGTTTTCGTATTTGGCCTTCGATTTCTCGTTGTCGATGTCGCTGGCCAGCTGAAAGCTGCGCGCCACGGAGCCGTAGTACCGCTCGGTGCGCAACACCTTTTCTTCCTGGGTCTGGCTGTCGCGCTGCTTGACCTCGGCGCGCAGGGTCACCACCGGACCGTCGATCACCACATGGATGTCCTCCTTGGACACCCCTGGGATCTCCGCCTGGACGGTGTAGGCATCGGGCGCTTCCTTGACATCGATGCGGATCTGCGCCGGGGACGGAAGGGGATCACCGTGCAGCGGCTTGACGAAAAACCCGGGGGCGACGTCCTTGAAGAAGTCGTCGAACAGGCCGGAACGGGAGATGAGTGTGTTCATGGGGTTGGACTCCTGGAAAGGGTGGCACACGTGGAGGCGACCTTGGCGTCACCTTTTGCACCCATCAATTGATGGCGTCCGCATCGCATTTCAAGGTCCGTCGCGCGGACGCTTGTTGACCCAGGTCAACAGACGGCCACCCGCGCAGGCACCGGCGCCCTCACAGCGGCTTGCAAGATTCTTCACAACAAGCACCATCGGCCTGCCCTACACTGCCGCTCATGAATGCCATGACCACCCCCAACGAGGTTTCCCGCACCGCACGCGCGGCCCGTCAGGCCGAGGTGGTGCGGGCCCTGCAGGCCGTGCTGCCAGCCGAAGCGCTGCTCTGGCAACCGGAAGACACCACGCCTTACGAGTGCGATGGTCTGACCGCCTACCGCGAACGGCCACTGGTCGTCGCCCTGCCGGAAAACGAATCGCAGGTGGCGGCGGTCCTCAAGGCCTGCCACGCCATGGACGTGCCGGTGGTGGCCCGCGGCGCCGGAACCGGTCTGTCGGGGGGGGCCATGCCGCATGCCATGGGTGTGACCCTGTCGCTGGCGCGATTCAACCGCATCGTGTCGATCGACCTCCGATCCCGCACGGCCGTGGTGCAGTCCGGGGTTCGCAACCTGGCCATCAGCGAAGCGGCAGCGCCCTACGGCCTGTATTACGCGCCGGACCCGAGCAGCCAGATCGCCTGCACCATTGGCGGCAACGTGGCCGAGAACTCGGGCGGCGTCCACTGCCTGAAGTACGGATTGACCGTTCACAACGTGCTGCAGGTCCGCGGCTTCACCATGGAAGGCGATCCGGTCACCTTCGGAGGCACGGCGCTGGACACACCCGGGCTGGACCTGCTCTCGCTGGTGATCGGCAGCGAAGGGATGCTGGCCGTGGTCACCGAAGTCACGGTCCGGCTGGTGCCCAAACCGCAACTGGCCCGTTGCATCATGGCCAGTTTCGACGATGTGCGCAAGGCGGGCGACGCGGTGGCGGCGGTGATCGCCGCCGGCATCATCCCGGCCGGACTGGAAATGATGGACAAGCCGATGACCGCGGCGGTGGAGGACTTTGTGCGCGCCGGCTACGACCTGAGCGCCGAGGCCATTCTGCTGTGCGAAAGCGACGGTACCCCGGAAGAGGTGGCGGAGGAGATCGAACGCATGATCGAGGTGCTGCGGGGCTGCGGCGCCACCGCGATCGCGGTCAGCCGCGATGAGGCCGAGCGGCTGCGGTTCTGGAGCGGCCGCAAGAACGCCTTCCCGGCCTCCGGGCGCATCAGCCCGGACTACATGTGCATGGATTCGACCATCCCGCGCAAGCGGCTGGCCGACATCCTGCTGGCCATCCAGCAAATGGAGCAGAAGTACCACCTGCGTTGCGCCAACGTGTTCCACGCCGGTGACGGCAACCTGCATCCGCTGATCCTGTTCGATGCCAACGACCCCGACCAG
>SBFU01000125.1 GCA_006227785.1 Burkholderiales bacterium | reverse complement strand
AGGCGGCGGCCCACCGCGCCGACCGGGTCCTGCATCTCACCGCAGACGGCTGCCGCTGAATTCTCCCTGGACCCGATGGGGATGCCGTGCAGGCTTGGGCGTGCACGGCATGGATCGGGAAAAATCACCCGCTTTCATGCAATCCATTTTTCAGTCTTCTTTAAGTATCAAATTAAATAGTACTTAAATACTCTTTAAAAGCAGTTACATCGCGGTTTCCAGGGTTTTTACCACAATGCATACGTTTGCATTTGTGATCGAATTCCGTCACTCCGTCGCCGTGATCGGGTTTTGTCAGACGAAACCCGGCCAAGGCAGGCAAGAGTGACCTGAAACGACAACCCATCCGTACCGGAGACCCCCACATGCCACATTCCCTGAAGCTGGTCGCTGCCGCGGCCCTGTGTGCCACGGCCGTTGCCGCCCACGCCGACGTCACCTTCGACGCCAACCTCGAACTGGACACCACCTACACCAACAAGGTCGATGCCCCGGCCAGCAATGCCCGCGACAGCGATCTGAGCCTGGGCGGACGTGTCGAAGTCAACGCCGGCGCCAAGGCCACCAATGGCGATGCCTTCGTGGCCGGTCGCGCCAGCCTGCTGCTCAAGAAAGACGGCGACACCGGCGTCGACGACATGTGGGTGCAGTTCGGCAACAAGTCCATGGACGTCAAGCTGGGCCGTTTTGAAGCCATGGACCTGTTCCCCCTGGGCAAGGACGTGGTGGTTGAAGAGGCCGGCTACGGCGCGTACAAGGCCAATGCCCTGCGCGGGCGCTTCGGCAGCGACTCGGTGCACGGTGCGCTGGGCATCAACGCGGGTTCGGCGGTGCGCATCGAACTGGGCGTGGTCTACAGCAAGGACGCAGGCCAGGTGCGCGGTGCCCGCCCGGCCCTGACCTACACCGCCGGACCGCTGTCGCTGCGTGCCGGCTTCGAGTCGGTCAAGGTGGTCGGCGGCGGTGACACCGAAACGGGTGTCGGCGTCTCGGTGGGTTATGCCCTGAACAGTGACAGCAAGATCAACGTCAACCTGGCCAAGAAGGAAGACGACAAGACCGTGGGCGTGAATGCCGTCTTCGGCCCTGCCGGTATCGGCATGATCTATGGCAAGGGCGCGACCGCGGCCGACAAGGTCACCACCGTCTATGCGGCCTATTCGCTGCCCCTGTTCGGCGTCAAGGGTGCGTTCATCACCCCCGCGCTGAGCTACTCCAAGGGCGGCTCGAACACCGACGCGCAGCTGGCCGCGCGCGTCCGCATCAACTACGCATTCTGACGGCCAGCCCGCCGTCCAATGAACCGGGTCCGTGGGCCCGGCCATGGCTGCACCCGCCACGGTGGAGCCAGGCAATCGGTTGACCCGGGGCCGCACGGTCCCGGGTCTTTTTTTGTCCAAGCGCCACAAGGCCGGTTCTTGAGCACCGGACCTGTCGAGCAGGGTGGTGAAATAATCCAACGATGCCGAGAAAACCCGCCGCGCCGCCCCCGACCGAAGCCCCCACCCGCACCGCCGCCGAGTCGGCTTCACCCAAGGGTCGCCAGCGGCTGCAGATGGCCGATATCGCCCGTCTGGCCGGCGTCTCTCCCTCGACCGTCTCGCGCGCACTCAGCGGCAGCCCGCTGATTCCGGAAGCCACCAGCCAGCGCATCCGCGACCTGGCCCGGCAGCTGAACTACAAGGTCAACGTCGGAGCGGCCAACCTGCGCCGGCGCGATGTGAACACCGTCGGACTGATGGTGCTCGGAGACCCGATGAAGGCCATGTCCGACCCGTTCCTGCTGAGCATCCTGGGTGCGGTGGCCGATGCCCTGGATGTGCAGGGCATGAATCTGCTGCTCTCGCGCATCAAGACCGAGGACCCTGAACACCTTTCGACCCTCGTGGACAGCGGCCAGGTCGGGGGCCTGATCGTGATCGGTCAGCTGACCTGGCATGACCGGCTCAACCACCTGGCTGCCACCGGCCTGCCACTGGCGGTCTGGGGCGCGTGTCTGCCCGACGCCATCTATCCGGTGGTCGGCGGCGACAACCTGCAGGGTGGCTATGAGGCCACGCAGCACCTGATCCAGCAGGGCTGCCGGCGTATCGCCTTCTTTGGCGACACCCAGCACCCGGAGGTGCGCTTGCGTCATCAAGGTTATGCCCGGGCCCTGTCCCAGGCTGGACTGGAGCTGGACCCGAGCCTGCACCAGGCTTTTCTGTTCGGTGACACCCGCATCCGCGAGGTGATCGACGGCTGGCTCGACAAGGGCGCCAGCTTCGATGCCGTGTTCGCCACCAGTGACGTGACCGCCATCTCCATCATGGGCGCACTGGGCGAACGGGGCATCTCCGTGCCGGGGCAGGTCAGGGTGGTCGGCTATGACGACATCGCCATTTCCGCGCACCTGCACCCCTCCTTGAGTTCGGTGCGCCAGCCGACGCACAGCGCCGGTGCCGCACTGGTGGAGTTGCTGATGGAACGCATGGCCGGTCGGCCCAGCCGCGCCATCCTGCTGCCCACCGAACTGATCCGGCGCGAAAGCAGCGCCTGAGCCTCCGAGGCTCCGTCCCCATCTGGTCACCCGCCTGTTCCCCCGACCTAGGGCAAACCCCATGATGCAATCGATTGCATTGATGATGTAATCGGCTGACGGTCAAGGGTAGTGACCGATTCCGGGCCGTCTGTCCAAGGCGGTCGACATGAGAGGTTTTCAGTCATGAGTCAGTCCGGCTTGCGCCTGCGGGACATCAAGAAAAGCTACGGCCGCATGGATGTGATCCATGGCATCGACCTGGACATTCGGCCAGGAGAATTCGCCGCGTTTGTGGGGCCTTCGGGCTGCGGCAAGACCACGCTGCTGCGCATGATTGCCGGCCTGGAGGAGATCTCCGCTGGCGAGCTGTCGATTGGCGAACAGGTGGTCAATGACCTGCCTCCGAGCGAACGCGGTGTGGCCATGGTGTTCCAGAGCTATGCGCTCTACCCGCACAAGACGGTCTACGACAACATGGCCTTCGGCCTGAAGATCGCCAAGGTTCCCAAGGACGAAATCGACCGGCGTGTCCGTGAAACCGCGGCCATCCTGCAGCTTTCCGACTACCTGCAGCGACTGCCCAAGGCACTTTCCGGCGGCCAGCGCCAGAGGGTGGCCATCGGTCGGGCCATCGTGCGCAACCCCAAGGTGTTTCTGTTCGATGAACCGCTGTCCAACCTCGATGCCGCGCTGCGCACCAAGATGCGCGTCGAGCTGGCGACCCTGCACCGTCGCCTGGGTGCGACCATGGTCTATGTGACACACGACCAGGTCGAGGCCATGACCCTGGCCGACAAGATCGTGGTTCTCAACAAGGGCCGCATTGAACAGGTGGGCGCGCCACTGGAGCTCTACCACCGTCCGGCCACCCGCTTCGTGGCCGGCTTCATCGGCTCACCGCAGATGAATTTCATCGAAGGCGACTACGCCAGGGCGCAGGGTGCGCACTGCGTGGGTGTGCGCCCCGAGCACCTGTGTCTGGTGGCCGACGGCCCGATCGAAGGCACGCTGCGTCACGCCGAGCTGCTGGGCAACGAGACGTTTGCCTACATCGACGCCGGTGCGCTGGGCGAACTGACCGCCCGGGTCGACGGCTCGGTCGCGTTGAACCCCGGCGAAACACTGCGCCTGGGCTACCGCAGCGAACACCTCTACCGCTTCGACACCGCCGGCCTGCGGATCTGACCCGACCTGCCTTTTCACCCGCTTTGCGGATGGGCCGCAAAGCATCCTTCAGGAGACAAGCACGATGTTCAAGACCACCATGATCGCCACCGCGGCTGCGCTGGCTTTCGGCACCCTGGGCACCACGGCCCATGCGGCCGACTACAAAGGGCCGGACCTCAAAGGCGAAACGCTCACCATCACCTGCCCCTGGACCGGCGCCGAGGAAGGCTTTTTCAGGAAGGTCATCGCGAACTTCGAGAAGGCCACCGGCGCAACCGTGAAGCATTCGTGCTCGCAGAGCTCGGAACAGCAGATCGTGATCGACATCAAGGCCGGTTCACCGTCCAACATCTCGGTGTTCCCGCAGCCCGGCCTGGCCGCCAACATGGCCGCCATCGGGGGCCTCGTTCCGCTGGGCAACAAGGCGCGCGACTGGGTCAAGACCAACTACGCCGCCGGCAGCTCATGGGCCGATCTGGGCACCTACAAGGACAAGGACGGGAAGGACAATTTCTACGGCCTGTTCTTCAACGTCAACGTCAAGAGTCTGGTCTGGTACATCCCCGAGAACTTCAAGGAAAAGGGCTACAAGGTGCCCAAGACCATGGAGGAGCTGCAGGACCTCACCAAAAAGATCGCCGCCGAGGGTGGCAAGCCCTGGTGCATCGGCCTGGGTTCGGACGCCGCCACCGGCTGGCCCGCCACCGACTGGGTCGAGGACATGATGCTGCGCACCCAGAGCCCGCAGGTCTATGACGACTGGGTCAGCAACAAGATGAAGTTCAACGACAAGCGCGTGGTGGAAGCGATCGAAGCCTACGGCTGGTTCGCGCGCAACGACGCCTATGTGGACGGTGGAGCCAAGGCCGTGGCCACGGTCAGTTTCAAGGACAGCCCCAAGGGCCTGTTCGGCGCTCCCCCCAAGTGCTACATGCACCGCCAGGCCTCATTCATTCCGGCCTTCTTCCCCGAAGGCAAGGCCGACGATGCCGACTTCTTCTACTTCCCCTCCTACGCCGGCAAGAAGCTGGGCAACCCGGTGCTGGGTGGCGGCACGATCATGACCATCACCAAGGACAGCAAGGCGGCCAAGGCCTTCATGGAATACCTGCAGCACCCGCAGGCCCATGAGATCTGGATGGCCGAAGGCGGTTTCCTGACGCCGCACAAGGGCGCCGACCTGGGCAAGTACAAGACCAAGGCCCAGCGCAAGCAGGGCGAGATCCTGCTGAATGCCACCACCTTCCGCTTCGACGGGTCGGACCTCATGCCCGGCAAGATCGGCGCTGGTGCCTTCTGGAGCGGCATGGTCGACTATGCCGGCGGCAAGGATGCCGGCGCGGTCGCGGCGGCGATCCAGGCCGAGTGGGACGCGATCAAGTAAGGTCGCATCGGTCCGAGTGGACTGTCCGGAGGCGGTCCGCCGCCTCCGGGTCAGTCAGAGGGGAGGGGACATGGATCAGCTCTGGGCTGCGCTCTTCACGATTGTCGTCGGAATCGCCGGGGCAGGGCTCTACTTCT
>SBFU01000387.1 GCA_006227785.1 Burkholderiales bacterium | reverse complement strand
CGGCTGTCGTGCGGCACCTCGCTGGAGTTGTACAGCGCGTCGGCGTCCAGTCCGCGCCGGGCCTGGCGCGCCGGGGCGCGGCCCGCAGCCGGGTCGGCCTCAACTCCCAGGTCACGTTGCGGGTTGCGGGCAATCCACCAGTCGGCAAACCAGCCGATGTGGCCCAGCTCCCACAGGGGCGGGTTCAGCTCGGGTGTGCAGGGCACCTGCAGGTCGCTGCCCAGCGCGGACCGGTAGGCGGTCAACAGGGCCAGGGTGCGATCACGGCTCTGGCGAAGGGCCAGGCCCAGTGCGGCTTTGTCCAGCGCCCTTGCCCCTGATTCCGCGTTTGCGTCGACAATCCCAGCGGACCTCATCTCCATGACCCGAACATCCTCCATCTGCATCGTCACGCCGGCGCTGGCGGACGCCAACAACGGCAACTGGCAAACGGCCCGCCGCTGGGCCCGCATGCTTCGGGATCATTATGCGGTGCGTGTGTCCAAGGTGTGGCCCGATACCCCTACAGCATCGGACCGGACCGACCTGCTGCTGGCGCTGCATGCCCGGCGCTCGGCGGACAGCATTGCCGCCTGGGCACAGGCCCGACCGCACCAGCCGCTGGTGGTGGCACTGACCGGCACCGACCTTTACCGGGACATCGCTTCCGACGCGCGGGCGCAACGTTCGCTGGCGCTGGCCCACCGGCTCATCGTGCTGCAGGACCAGGGGCCCCAGGCCCTGCCCGAGGCCTTGCGCGCCAAGTGCCGCGTGGTGCTCCAGTCCAGCACACGACGACAGACCCTGGCCAAGACCGTGGCGCACCTGCGTGTGGTGGTGGTCGGGCATCTGCGTGACGAGAAATGGCCGCAGACCATCTTCGAGGCGGCGCGGCTGCTGGCGCTCGATGAGGGCATCCGCATCGACCACATCGGCCAGCCGCTCGACCCGTTGCTGGCCGACGCCGCCCGCCAGACCCAGGCGGCCTGTCCGCACTACCGCTGGTGGGGCGGCCTGCCGCATGGTGCCACGCGCTCGCGCATCCAGCGTGCGCACCTGCTGGTGCACCCCAGCCGCATGGAGGGGGGTGCCCATGTCATCATGGAAGCGTTGCAGAGCGGCACGCCGGTGCTGGCCTCGCACATCGACGGCAACGTGGGCATGCTGGGTACCGGCTACGGTGGCTACTACGCGCCGGGCGACGCCGCGGCGCTGGTGTCGCTGCTGCGCGCCTGCCGGGCGGGCCAGTCAAGACCCGACGGCGGCATGCTGGCCGCGCTGCAAGCACAATGCAGCTTGAGGGCGCCCCTGTTCGAGCCCCAGGCCGAGCAGACTGCCCTGCTGTCCGTGATGCAGGAATTGCTGTAAGACCCTGAGGTCGCGCCCGACATCTGCTGATGACCGCCCCTTACCCACGAAATCCGGAGACCCCGATGAACGCCCCTCTGCCAGTTGCCCAGCCCCGCCTGACCAGCCTGTCCCATGGGGGCGGCTGTGGCTGCAAGATCGCGCCGGGCGTGCTGTCCGACATCCTCAAGAGCAGCACCGCCATGCCGGTGCCCAAAGAGCTGCTGGTCGGCATCGAGACCGCCGACGACGCAGCGGTCTACCAGCTCAACGACGAGCAGGCCCTGATCGCCACCACCGATTTCTTCATGCCCATCGTCGATGACCCGTTCGACTTCGGCCGCATCGCGGCCACCAACGCCATCAGCGACGTTTATGCCATGGGCGGCACACCCATCATGGCGCTGGCGCTGGTGGGCATGCCCATCAACGTGCTGTCGACCGAGACCATCGGCAAGATCCTCGAAGGCGGCCGCGCCGTGTGTGCCGCTGCCGGCATCCCGATCGCGGGTGGTCACACCATCGACTCGGTCGAACCCATCTACGGCCTGGTGGCCATGGGGCTGGTGCACCCCCGGCGGGTCAAGCGCAATGCCGATGCGAGAGTGGGCGACCGACTGATTCTGGGCAAGCCGCTGGGTGTGGGTGTGCTCTCGGCCGCGCTGAAGAAGGACGCACTGGGCGCCGACGGCTACGCGCAGATGATCGCCAACACCACCAAGCTCAACACGCCCGGTCCCGAACTGGCGGCCATCGAAGGCGTGCACGCATTGACCGACGTGACCGGTTTTGGTCTGGCCGGCCACGCGCTGGAAATGGCCCGCGGCTCGGACACCACGGTGCGGCTGGACATGGGCCGTGTGCCCCTGATCGCGGGCGTGCGCGATCTGGCGGCACAGGGCATGGTTACTGGCGCCAGTGGCCGCAACTGGGCCGCCTACGGCGGCGAAGTGCAGCTGGCCGGTGCCCTGCAGGCGGTGGACCAGGCCCTGCTGACCGACCCGCAGACCAGCGGTGGCCTGCTGGTGGCCTGCGCGCCCGAGGCGGTGGTGCAGGTGCTGGATGTGTTTGCCCGGCACGGGTTCGGGGCCGCAGCCGAGGTGGGCGAGATCGTGCCTGCGCAGTCCGGCGGCATCCGGCTGGCGGTGTCCTGAGGCGCATGGGCCCGGGGCCATCGCATGACTGACCCGGCAGGCACCGCGGTCGAGGCGGGCATCCGGCAGTGGGTGCAGGCCTTCAACGCCGCCGACCTGGAGGTATTGCTGGCGCTGTACAGCGAGCAGGCGGTGCTGGTGCCGACCACGGTGCCGCAGCCGCTGAGCGGCGCGGCCGCTGTGCGGGCCTACTTCGAGCGCGTCATGGCGCGTCGCCCGAGATTGCTGGCGCGCCTGCACGAACCGCTGGTGGTGCGCGCGCAGATCGACTGGGCCTTGTGCAGCGGACGTTACGACTTCCGCGAGGGCGACTCCGAGACGGCGGCCTGGCGGCCGGCCCGCTTCAGCTTCTGCTGGCGTCAGGAAGGCGCGCTCTGGCGCATCGCGGATCACCATTCTTCCTTCGCGCCCTCATGAGGCCCGGTTTGCCATGAACACCCTGTCCACCTCCGCTCCCGTGTCTGCCCGTGTGCTGGTGTTCGACATCTTCGGCACCGTGGTCGACTGGCATGGCAGCATCGTGCGCGAGCTGACGGCGCGCCATCCCCAGGTCGATGCCAACGCCTTCGCTCTGGCCTGGCGCGCGGGCTACCAGCCGGCCATGGAGGCCGTCAGGTCAGGGGGCCGTGGTTTCGTCAAGCTGGACGCGCTGCACCGCGAGATCCTCGATGGCCTGCTGCCGCGCTTTGGCCTGTCGCACCTGCCCGAGGCCGAGCGCGCCGACCTCAACCGCGTCTGGCACCGGCTCGAGGCCTGGCCCGACAGCGTGGCCGGCCTGACGCGGCTGAAGACCCGCTTCACCATCGCCTCACTGTCCAACGGCAACATCGGCCTGCTCACGAACATGGCCAAGCGCGCCGGCCTGCCCTGGGACTGCGTGCTTTCGGCCGAGGTGTTCCGCGCCTACAAACCGGACCCGCGCACCTACCTGGGGGTGGCCGAGGTGTTCGATGTGGCGCCAGCCGAGGTGATGCTGGTGGCCGCCCACCAGGATGACCTGGCCGCTGCCCGGGCGTGTGGCCTGCAGACCGCCTACATCGAGCGACCCCTGGAGTTCGGCGCCGGGCAGCCCAAGGACGTGTCAGCCGACCCGGCCAACACCTGGCACGCCCGCGATCTGCTGCACCTGGCGGACCAGCTCGGTTGCTGACACCGAGGGTTTGAACCCGGGCGGCGAAGCGAAAAAGGAGCGAAAATATCAGTATTTGATGATATTTAGGTTTTGACCATGAAGATGCTGCACCTGGTCCCTGCTCTGATCACCGCCGGCGCCCTGCTGCTGGCCCCTGCCGCCCGCGCCGACAACAAGGCCCTGGCCATCGACGAGATGGAAGCCTACCTGGAGTTCGTCGACTACGGTGGCGGTGTCATTTTTGCCGAGCAGATTCCCAAGGAAGAATGGCCGAAGATGCTGGTGATCGACGCCCGCGACGCCGGGCAGTTTGCCAAAGGCCACATCCCAGGCGCCATCAACATGGACTGGCGCCAGGTGCTGGCCAAACGCAACGAGATTCCGAAGGACAAGCCGGTGCTGATCTACTGCAACACCGGCTCGCTGTCGGCCCAGGCCGGCTTTGCCATGCGGGTGGCGGGCTGGGAGAACCTGCGCATTTTGCAGGGGGGTATGGAAGAGTGGAAGGCCAAGGGCGGCTTCGACGCGGCCAGCAAGGCCACGGCGCCTGCCAGGCACTGAGCAAATATCCGTACATTCTTATTGACTTGCATCAACAGTGCGCCCGGACCGGCACTCCAGAATGGGGCATCCATGTCGAGCAGGAGTACGGATCATGAGGAGCGGATCGGGATTGCGGGGCTGGAAAGCCCGTTTGCCATGGGGAGCTGCTGCGCTGGCGGTGGTGGCTCAGGCGGCGGTGGCCCAGAACGCGCCAGCCGATGCGCTGGCCGGTGAGCGTTTTGCCGTGCAGCATTGCGCTTCATGTCATGGCGACACGGGACAGAGCGCGGCGCCCAACTTTCCGCGCCTGGCGGGTCAGAGCGAGATGTACCTGGTCAAGCAACTGCAGGACTTTGCCAGCGGAAAACGCGACAGCCCGATGATGAAAGAGAAGGTGGCGCTCATGGACGATGCCATGGTCCGGTCACTGGCGATGTACTACGCGCGTCAGAAGGCCGCCAACACGCCGTCCAGTGACGCGCAGCTGATGGCCGTCGGGCAGTTCGTCTACGAGCGCGGCAACCCGTGGGCGGGGTTGCCAGCCTGCCAGTCATGCCACGGCGCCGATGCCCATGGCACCCACAGCCTGCCGCGCCTGGCCGGGCAGCACCCGACCTACATCGCGAACCAGTTGCGCAAGTTCCACCAGGCCGAGCGCAGCAACGATGGCGTGGCCATGAAGTTCGTGACCTCGCGCATGTCCGATCTGGAGGTCAACGCGGTGGCTGCCTATCTGGGTAACCTGCAGTGAGCCGTTCAAGGCTTGCCTGCGTCGGACACGAACGGCCGCATCTTGGCCACATCGCCATGGTGAACTGCGGCGACAGCCGAAGGGCCGTTCGCCCGACGTTCTGCGCCTGCAGCACCAGGTCTGGCCGGAGGGGCGCACGTCCCCTCTGGCAGCTCCGGCTGGTTCGGCAGGTCATGGCAGCGCCAACACGGCGAACCAGGTGAGCGCGGGAGATCCCATCTTGAACATGAGCCGTCAACTCTTGCGTCGCCTGCTGCTGGGCGGACTGGCATTGCTGCTGGTGGCAGCCCTGGCCTATGTGGCGCTTC
>SBFU01000377.1 GCA_006227785.1 Burkholderiales bacterium | reverse complement strand
ATGGCCTTGCTGAACACCGCCATGACACCGCAGACCGCCATGACCCAGTGGTTGCTGGCCGAATCGAACGAGGACTGGCCGGCCGGCCTGTCGGTCGAACGCGAATGCGAGCTCAAGTCGCACGACGAGGAAAAATCGGTGGTCCGGTTCACTCGGCACCACCTGCTCAATGACGAGGTGCGCAAGCACATTGCCGAGGGCAAGCTGCCGACCCGGCTGGCCATGAGCTGGGAAGGACGCGTCGGCTTTGTGCTGACCGAGTCGATGCAGCTGAAGAAGATCAGCTTTCTGGAGGGCGTGTTCGACGAACGCGGCGGCGCCGACGGCGAAGACGCCTTCGATACCGATGTGGCCCTGTCCACCGGAGAGCTGCGGCAACTGATTCCGGCGCTGATTGAGGCCCTGGGTGGCGAACTGTCTCCCGACGCTGTGACGGCGGCCGCCCAGTCTGCAGCGGCGAATGGGGTGCCGACCACCCCCCGGCCGTCACCGGCAGCTCAGCAGCGCGACCCAGTCCGTACCGAGCGCACGGAGCGGATCGCCGCAGGCGCATCCTCGACCGAGGATGGCCCACCCTTCTGATCCATCTGACCTGGTCCGGCCATGCTCACCGCCATTGCCATCTGTATCGGTGCCAGCGCGGGCGCCCTGGCGCGCTGGCAGCTGGGTTTGTGGCTGAACCAGCCGACGGCCCTGCTGCCCTGGGGCACCCTGGCGGCCAACTGGAGCGGTGCCTGGCTGGTGGGGCTGGCCGTGGTGTTCTTTCAGAGCCAGCCCCAGCTGGACCCGGCCTGGCGTCTGGCGGTCATCACCGGGCTGCTGGGCGCCCTGACCACCTTCTCCACCTTTTCGGTCGAGGTGGTGGCCATGCTGCAGCAAGGGCGCGTGCTGCTGGCTGCAGGCAACGCCGCACTGCATCTGTTCGGATCGCTGGCCCTGACCCTGCTGGGGATGAAGATGGCCGGGTTCTGGTGGCCCAGGGTGGTTTGACGGCGCGCGCGGCCGACCCTATCCACCCTTGACCACGGCGCCGGTGCTGTCCTGCACCGTCACCTGAACGTCAATACCCTGGCGAACGCTCATCGAGACGGTGCAGAAC
The DNA here is from genome assembly GCA_006227785.1 of Burkholderiales bacterium. Taxonomy (GTDB): domain Bacteria; phylum Pseudomonadota; class Gammaproteobacteria; order Burkholderiales; family Burkholderiaceae_C; genus Hydrogenophaga. The sequence goes on along the minus strand of SBFU01000377.1, from coordinate 4,132 downwards.
TCCTCGAATTGGGCCAACACCCGGTCCAGATGCTCAAGTTCGGCCGCCTGGCGCCCCAGGTCCAGGTGCACCCGGATACCCAGGATGCGAAGCCGCTTGGCGTCGTTGCGGCCCAGTTCGGCGGTGGCCGTGGCCTTGAGTTCACCCGGGTCTTGCTTGAACTTCTGAAGTGCGAACAGCAGGCTGGCACTGAGGCAGTTGGCCACCGCGGCCAGCAGCAGGTGATCGGGCGCCGGCCCGCTGCCCTCGCCCAGCGGAGCAGGCTCATCGGCCACCAGCTGGGGCAGTGGCTCGCCAAAATCGACCAGAAACCGGTAGCCGGACTGGCGCGTCAGGGTCACGGTGGCTTTCTCGCTCATGCACTCTCCAAGTCGTTGGACCAAGCGCCCATGTTACTCCCCCATGTATCGCCTGCAAGGGGGTCCTCGGGACTTCGGTGCTGCCATCGTTTTTCTGTGGACGCACCCGGCGTTGACAAATCTCAAGGCAGCCGGCGAAACAAGACTTCATCATCACATTACCCCATGGGGTATGAAACCGAAGCGCCCGATCCTGATGACCCGAGAGGAGACCGACATGAAGCTATCACGACCCGCCGCCACCCCGGCCGACCAGGCCAGACGACGCTTTCTGGCCGGGCTGGGTGCCTTGCCCCTGGCCGGGGCTGCAACAGGCGTCATGGTGGCGCCCGAGGCTCACGCCGCCAGCAAGGTCAAGACCCGGGCCAGCATCGTGATCGCCGGTGGTGGAGCCGCTGGACTGACCGCCGCTTCGCGACTGGCTGCGGCACTGGAAGGCGCCACCATCACAGTGATCGACGGACGCAAGGAGCACTGGTACCAGCCGGGCTTCACCCTGGTGGCCTCCGGCATCAAGCCCAGGGACTATGTGGTCTCGGGCACATCGGACTACCTGCCGCGCGGCGTTGAATGGGTGAACGAAGCGGTGGCGGAGATCGACCCCGAAGGCAGCAAGGTGGTCACCACAGGCGGACGCACCCTGCCCTACGACTTCCTGATCGTGGCGACCGGCCTGGAGCTGAACTACACGGGCATTGAAGGCATGGACACCGCCCGCATCGGCCAGAACGGCATGGGCAGCATCTACCACAGCCCCGCGGCCGCGGCGGCCACCTGGGAAGCCATGAGCGCCTTTGCCGACAAAGGTGGCATCGGCCTGTTCGGACGCCCGGCAGGGGAAATGAAATGCGCCGGTGCGCCGCTGAAGTACACCTTCATCACCGATGACCACCTGCGCCGCCGCGACAACCGCGGCAAGGCCGAGCTGATCTACATGGCGCAGAGCAAAAGCCTGTTTGGCGTGCCCATCGTGGCGGAAAAGGTCCGCATGCTGTTCCAGGACCGCGGTGTCAGGGTCCAGCACGAGCATGTGTTGCAGTCGATCGACCTCGACCGGCGCATCGCAACCTACCGCACGCCCACCGGCACCGCGGAACAGGGTTACGACTTCATCAACGTGGTGCCGCCGATGCGGGCACCCGAGGTGGTGCGCAACAGCCCTCTTCCATGGACCGACGGCCCGTTCGCCTCCGATGGCTGGATGGAAGTGGACCGTGACACGCTGCGCCACAAGCGCTTTCCCAACGTGTTCGGTGTGGGCGACATTGCCGGTGTGCCCAAGGGCAAGACGGCCGCCAGCGTGAAGTGGCAGGTGCCAGTGGCCGTCGACCACCTGGTGGCCGACATCGCCGGCAAGACATCCGACGAGGTCTACAACGGCTACACCAGTTGCCCGCTCATCACCCGCCTGGGCCAGGCCATGCTGATCGAGTTTGACTACAAGGACAACCTGATCATGTCCTTCCCTGGCGTCATCGCGCCTCTTGAGGAGCTCTGGATCAGCTGGGTGATGAAGACCATGGCCCTCAAGCCCACTTACCTGAGCATGCTGCGCGGCCGCGCCTGAGCAGGCCGAACGAAACGGAGGCACGACATGAAAGAACTCGACCCGATGGTTTTCCTGGCGGTGTTCCAGGAAATGCTGGGGCCCATGCTGTGGGTGATGCTGCTGGCCGCGGTGTTGGCGGTGCTGGCCTTTTTGGCACTGCTCGTGCGAGAGGGTGGCATCGTCTCGCGCCGTCTGGTGCGGGCCGAACTGCTGGGACTGCTCGGTGGCGGGGTGGCCTTGGTCATCATGGCCAAGGTGTCCTCGTCCGGGTTCACCGATGCCGGTGGCCCGGCCGACTGGTTCCTGATTGCGCTGGTCTATGGCGTCGGTCTGGCTGCCACCACCATCCTGACCTATGCCGTCATGGGTTGGCTGACGGGCAAACCGCGCTCGGACACGACCTGACGCCCCCGGTTACTGACCGCATGGCCATCAGCCGCCCCCGCGTTGCAGCGTGAGGTCGAAGGGCTTCATGAAGGCCAGGCGCTGCTGGGCGTCCGTGCCCTCGAACTGGAATCGGACCAGCAGGCGTTTCATCACCAGCAGGGCGATGCGCCGTTCGGGCAGTGGCTCCCAGTCGATGACCAGGCGCCCGGGGCTCAGGGCAACGACAGCCCGACGCTCGCCGTCGGGCTGCCAGTCGGCCTGAGCGGCGGCCAGGGCCCGAGGCAAGGCCGTGACCCACTCGGCCTCGCTGGTGCCCATGTCGCGTTCGAAGGCCTCAGGGTAGGCAGACTGCATGACCTGCCTTCAGCCGCCTGCGATCGGGGGCCAGATGGCCAGCACATCGCCTTCTGACAGGGTGGTGCTCATGCGCTGCTCTGGCGAAATGTATTTGCCATTGACCAGCACCAGATGCACCAGCCTGGTGGGCAGCCCGAAGGGCTCGATGATCTGGCTGATGGGGGCCTCGGGCGCCACATCGAGCTCGACCTGGTTGCTGCGGCGTGCGTCAGCGGGCAGGTAGTCGGTCAGGGTGGCAAACAGCTTGAAGGTGATCTTCATATGGGCATTGTGCAGAAAACAAAGGCCCCTGGCCTGGCAAAGGGCAAGGGGCCTGGGGTGGCACCGGTCCGGGATCAGGCGCGCCGCCGTTCGTCGGCGGCGCCGCTCCAGTGCCCCTGCCCCTGGGCCGAGGCCAGGTAGGCGTCCATCAGACGGGTCGGGTCGGCCAGCAGGCGGTCCTTCCATTCGCCCAGCCGGACCTGGCCTTCCACCAGGCCACGCATCACGCCGACATGCTCCGTCCAGCCCACGCTGTTGCAGCCCACCATCAGATCGTCCTTGAACTGCAGGCTCAGGTGGCGGTGGTTGCCCTCGTCGGTGAGTTCCACGTGCTGTCCGCCCGGCAGCCCCTCCCAGTTGCCGAAGCTGCTGGAGATCAGGCCCAGGGTGTCCAGCACGTTGATCTGGGTCACCCCCTGCAGCTCGGCCGGCTGTCCCACCATGTTGAGGGCGGCCACCCGGGCCTGCTCGGCCGCGTTGGGCTGGATGGCACTGACGATGGTCTTGCCCGAGACCTTGTCGAAGGCTTCGGCGCAGTCACCGGCAGCGTAAATGCCCGGCACATTGGTCTGCAGGTGTTCGTCAGTGAGCACACCGACCAGGCACCGGATGCCCGAATTCTCCAGGAAGCCGATGTTCGGCCGGACGCCGGTGGCGCTGATGACGAGGTCGGCCTCCAGGGTCTGGCCGGTCGACAGGCGCACCCGCATCGGCCCACCCGCAGGCGCAGAAGAGCCGATACCGACCACCTCGGCAATCTTGCCCAGCAGCCCGGGCTCCTTGGCCGCCCCACGTTCGATGGCCTCGACCTTGGCACCGGTGTACACCTTGACGCCCTTGGTTTCGCACCAGCGCTTGATCATGCCGCCAGCGGTCGGCCCCATCATGCGGGGTACCATGCGGTCGCCCATCTCGACCACCGACAGCTCCACCCCCCGCTGCTGAAGGGCTTCCATGATGATGCAGCCGATGAAGCCGGCACCCATCTGCAACACCTTGGCACCTGGCTTGGCCAGGTCGGCAATGGCGCGGGCATCGGCCAGGGTCCAGCAGCTGTGAACGCCCGGACCATCGATACCGGGGATCGGGGGTGTGGCCGGCGATGATCCGGTGGCGATCAGGAGTTTGTCGAACGTCAGGGTGTTGCCGTCGCTGAGCGCGATGCGGCGTGCCTGTGCGTCGACCGATTTGGCTCGCACACCACGCAAGACCTTGACAC
>SBFU01000070.1 GCA_006227785.1 Burkholderiales bacterium | reverse complement strand
TACCGTTTCGATCCGGTCGACGCGGCGCAGCTGTTCTTGCAAAAGGCCGACCAGCCGCCAGGCTCACCCGGGGTTCACTGAGCGGGCGCTGGCGGCCGGGATGTGAGCAAGCGGCTGAACAGCCGGTGCTCGCAGTCGGGGTCGCTGCAGCGCTCGCAAACCCAGTTGCCGGTGCGGGCCTGACGGGCCGGTGCCTCGGGCACCAGCGCCTGGCCCAGCCGGTGTCCAATGATGCGAAGCGCCGCGTGCAGCCGTTCGGTTCCCTTTCCATAAATGGTCTGGAAGGGGATGCCAGCCCCCTGCAGTTCACGCCTGAGCACGCGGTCGCTGGCCTCCCGCACGGCGGGGCTGTCGCGGAACAGGCCATCGGCCACCCAGGGCAGGTCCAGCCCCATCAGCAGTGTCAGGTCGTACCCGCGCTGGCGTTCCAGCGAGCTCGGGTACAGGCTGGTGTCATGGAAGTACAGCTCGCTGTAGCAGGCCACCATCAGCGCCGAGGTATCGGCGAGCACCAGATCGACCCCGTGCTGAGCCTGCGCGAGGCTGATCTGCTTGGCCTGCTCCTGGGCCAGGGCAGCCTGTTCATGCGCCTGGGGCGCTCGACCCTGCCGGGCACACCAGTCGCGCAGGTGTTCGGGCACCAGGGTGACGACCAGGCGGTGGCGTTCGGTCAGGTGGCGGTGCAGTGCCTGCGCCAGCGTCGACTTTCCGGTCGATTCACCCCCGAGCAGGCAGACGGTCAGGGCCACCGGCGCAACACGCTCAAGGGCGTGCGGGCTGTACCGCTGCAGGTGCCAGAGCACCCTGCGCAAACTGCACGAAGATCTCGTTGGGTTTGACCATGCCCAGGTCGTGCCGGGCCAGCTCTTCCACCATGTCCAGGCCTTCGCGCAGGTCCTGCACTTCGCTGGCGATCTGGTCGTTGCGCTGCTGGGCCGAGAGGTTGAGCTCGGTCTGCTCGGCCAGCTGGCGCTTCATGGCGTTGACCTGCGGCACACTGCCACGGCCGAACCACAGCTGGCCGTGGATCACGAGCAGCAGGGCCACCAGCAGGGCAGGAACGAAGCGCGACGCCATGTCTGCCGAGTGTAATCGCTACCGCATTCCGAAATGCCGCCGGGGTGTCATGCCTGGCGACGGATCGACATGCGGTGGCAACTCACTTCAGGTTGTAGAACGCGTCACGGCCTGGGTAGACCGCCACCTCACCCAGGTCTTCCTCGATGCGCAGCAGCTGGTTGTACTTGGCCATGCGGTCCGAACGGCTGAGCGAGCCGGTCTTGATCTGGCCGGCATTGGTGGCCACCGCGATATCGGCAATGGTGTTGTCCTCGGTCTCGCCCGAGCGGTGGCTGATGACGGCGGTGTAGCCGGCGCGCTTGGCCATCTCGATGGCGGCAAAGGTTTCGGTGAGGGTGCCGATCTGGTTGATCTTGATGAGGATCGAGTTGGCGATGCCTTTGTCGATACCTTCTTTCAGGATCTTGGTGTTGGTCACGAACAGATCGTCACCGACCAGCTGCACGCGCTGGCCCAGGCGCTCGGTCAGGTGGGCCCAGCCGTCCCAGTCGCCTTCGGCCATGCCGTCCTCGATGGAGACGATGGGGTACTTGTCGCACCAGGTGGCGAGCATGTCGGTCCACTGCTCGGCCGTCAGCGCGATGCCGCCTTCGCCTTCCAGCACGTACTTGCCGTCCTTGTAGAACTCGCTGGCGGCGCAGTCCAGACCCAGGGCGATCTGCTCACCGGCGGTGTAGCCAGCCTTGTCGATGGCTTGCAGAATCAGTTGCAGCGCGGCTTCGTGGTTTTCGACCGACGGGGCAAAGCCGCCTTCATCGCCCACGGCGGTGCTGATGTGCTGGTCGTGCAGGATGGCCTTGAGGGCATGGAACACCTCGGCGCCCCAGCGCAGGGCCTCGCGGAAGCTCGGTGCGCCCACGGGGATGATCATCAGCTCCTGCAGGTCCAGCGAGTTGTTGGCGTGTGCGCCGCCGTTGATGATGTTCATCATCGGCACCGGCATCTGCACCGCGCTCATGCCGCCAAAGTAGCGGTACAGCGGCAGGCCGGCCTCCTCGGCCGCCGCGCGGGCCACAGCCATGGACACCGCCAGCATGGCGTTGGCGCCCAGGCGGCCCTTGTTCTCGGTGCCGTCCAGATCAATCAGGGTCTTGTCCAGGAAGGCCTGCTCGGAGGCGTCCAGGCCCAGCACGGCTTCGCTGATCTCGGTGTTGATGTTCTCGACCGCCTTGAGCACGCCCTTGCCCAGGTAGCGGCTCTTGTCGCCGTCGCGCAGCTCGATGGCTTCGCGGCTACCGGTGGAGGCACCCGAAGGCACAGCGGCGCGGCCCATCACGCCGGACTCCAGCAGCACGTCGCACTCGACGGTGGGGTTGCCACGGCTGTCCAGGACTTCGCGGCCGACGATATCAACGATTGCACTCATGGTTTCTACCTTTGGAACAAGTCAAAAAGAAAGCGGAACGGGGCGCTCAGACGCCCTCTACGGCAAACATGCGGATGGAGCCTGCACCCTCGCGAACCTGGCGCGCATGCGTGTAGGTCTCGGAGTGGTAATAGGCCTTCGCGGTGGCGATGTCCTTGAACTTCAGCACCACCACACGCTGGGGGTTCCAGTCTCCCTCCAGCGGTTCGACCCGTCCACCGCGCACCAGCACCTCGGCGTCGAATTCATGCATGGCCCGGGTGCTCCACTCGCGGTAGAGCTTCATCTGGTCTTCGTTGGTGATGGTCACCTCGGCAACGATATAGGCAGCGGGCATGGACGGGTTCAATTGAAATCGTTTTCGAGAAAGCCGTTGCGTTTGGTCAGGTCGTCCAGCGCGACCAGGGTTTCCAGCAGCGCCTTCATGCGACCCAGTGGCACGGCGTTGGGACCGTCGGACCAGGCTTCAGCGGGTTTCGGGTGCGTTTCCATGAACAGCCCGGCCACGCCAGCGGCCACACCTGCGCGGGCCAGCACGGGCACCATGTCGCGGGCGCCACCGCTGACGGCGCCCAGGCCCCCGGGCTTCTGCACCGAGTGGGTGACGTCGAACACCACCGGCGCGCCGGACTTGCGCATCTCGGCCAGGCTGGTCATGTCGGCCACCAGGTTGTTGTAGCCGAAGCTCACGCCCCGCTCACAGGCCAGGAAACGGTCTTCCGACAGGCCGGCTTCCTTTGCCGCAGCGCGGGCCTTGTCAATCACGTTCTTCATGTCCCAGGGCGCGAGGAACTGGCCCTTCTTGATGTTCACCGGCCTGCCCGACTGCGCGACGGCGCGGATGAAATCGGTCTGGCGGCACAGAAAGGCCGGTGTCTGAAGCACATCGACCACACTGGCCACCTCGGCCACCTGGGACGCGTCGTGCACGTCGGTCAGCACCGGAAGGCCTGTCTGGCGGCGCACTTCGTCCAGGATCCTGAGCCCGGCATCCAGGCCCACCCCGCGCTGGCTGCTGCCAGAAGAGCGGTTGGCCTTGTCGAACGAGCCCTTGTAGATCAGGGGAACGCCCAGCGCAGCACAGGTTTCCTTGAGCTGGCCCGCCACGTCCAGGGACATCTGCAGGCCCTCGATGGAACAGGTGCCCGCGATCAGGAAGAAGCGGTGCTCCAGGCCGGCGTCGAATCCGCAGAGTTTCATGGTTGGTCCGTTCAGGCGGCAGATGCCACGGCGGCCCGGGCCGTCTTCCGGTGCTTGATCGCCGCGCTGACAAAGGCATTGAACAGCGGGTGGCCTGCCCACGGGGTGGACTTGAACTCGGGGTGGAACTGCACGCCGATGTACCAGGGGTGCACGTTCTGCGGCAGCTCCACGATTTCGGTCAGCTGTTCGCGCTGGGTCAGGGCGGAGATCACCAGGCCGGCCTCGCGCAGCTTGTCGAGGTAATTCACGTTGGCTTCGTAGCGGTGGCGGTGACGCTCGGTGACCACATCGCCGTAGATGCTGTGCGCCAGCGTGCCGGGCTGCACATCCGAACTCTGCGCGCCCAGGCGCATGGTGCCACCCAGGTCGGAGCTGGCGTCGCGCTTCTGGATGCTGCCATCGGCGTCTTTCCACTCGGTGATCAGGGCGATGACCGGGTGGGGCGTGGCCGGGTCGAACTCGGTGCTGTTGGCGTGGGCCAGGCCGGCCACATGGCGCGCGTACTCGATGGTGGCCACCTGCATGCCCAGGCAGATACCCAGGTAAGGCACCTTGTTTTCGCGGGCGAAGCGGGCGGTCGCGATCTTGCCCTCGACGCCCCGCTGACCGAAGCCGCCGGGCACCAGGATGGCGTCGTAATGGGCCAGCTTCCGGGCGGCGTCGGCCGCCTCGATGGTCTCGGAATCGACATGGTCGATCTTCACCCGGACGTGGTTGCGCATGCCGGCGTGGCGCAAGGCCTCGTTGACCGATTTGTAGCTGTCGGACAGGTCGACGTATTTGCCGACCATGGCGATGTGGACCTCGCCCTGCGGGTGCTCGGTTTCGTAGACCAGGCTGTCCCAGCGTTTGAGGCTGGTGGGCGGCGTGTTCAGGCGCAGCTTGTCGCAGATCAGGCCGTCCAGGCCCTGCTCGTGCAGCATGCGCGGCACCTTGTAAATGGTGTCCACATCCCACATGCTGATCACGCCCCATTCGGGCACGTTGGTGAACAGCGAGATCTTGGCACGCTCCTCGTCGGGAATGCGGCGGTCGGCGCGGCAGAGCAGGGCGTCGGCCGAGATGCCGATTTCGCGCAGCTTCTGCACTGTGTGCTGGGTCGGCTTGGTCTTGAGTTCGCCGGCGGCGGCGATCCACGGCAGGTAGGTCAGGTGCACGAAGGCCGCCATGTTGGGGCCCATGCGCAGGCTCATCTGGCGCACGGCTTCGAGGAAAGGCAGGGACTCGATGTCGCCCACCGTGCCACCGATCTCGACGATGGCCACGTCCACCGCATCGGGGGTGCCGATGCCGGCGCCACGCTTGATGAACTCCTGGATTTCGTTGGTGACATGCGGAATGACCTGCACGGTCTTGCCCAGGTAGTCGCCGCGGCGCTCCTTCTCCAGCACCGACTGGTAGATCTTGCCGGTGGTGAAGTTGTTGGACTTCTTCATGCGCGTTTCAATGAAACGCTCGTAGTGGCCCAGATCGAGGTCGGTTTCGGCGCCGTCGTCGGTGACGAAGACCTCGCCGTGCTGGAAGGGCGACATGGTGCCCGGATCCACGTTGATGTACGGGTCGAGCTTGATGAGGGTGACTTTGAG
>SBFU01000135.1 GCA_006227785.1 Burkholderiales bacterium | reverse complement strand
ATGGCCTGGATCAGGTGCGAGCCGATGTTGCTGGTCATCACGATGACCGTGTTCTTGAAGTCCACGGTGCGGCCCTGGCCGTCGGTCAGGCGGCCGTCGTCCAGCACCTGCAGCAGCACGTTGAACACATCCGGGTGCGCCTTTTCCACCTCGTCGAGCAGCAGCACGGAGTACGGCTTGCGGCGCACGGCTTCGGTCAGGTAACCGCCCTCCTCGTAGCCCACATAGCCGGGGGGCGCGCCGATCAGGCGAGCGACCGAATGCTTCTCCATGAACTCGCTCATGTCGATGCGCACCAGATGCTCTTCGCTGTCGAACAGGAAGCCCGCCAGCGCCTTGCACAGCTCGGTCTTGCCCACGCCGGTGGGTCCGAGGAACAGGAAGGAACCGGTCGGACGGTTCGGATCGGACAGGCCCGAGCGCGAGCGGCGGATGGCGTTGGCCACCGCGCTGATGGCCTCGTCCTGGCCCACCACCCGCTCGTGCAGCTTGGTTTCCATCTGCAGCAGCTTGTCGCGCTCGCCCTGCATCATCTTGGACACCGGGATGCCGGTGGCGCGGCTGACCACCTCGGCGATCTCTTCGGCACCCACCTGGGTGCGAAGCAACTGCCGGGCGGCACCCTCGCCCTTGCCGGCTTCCTGAGCCTGCGCCTCCTTGAGCTGCTTTTCCAGCTCGGGCAGCTGGCCGTACTGCAGCTCGGCGACCTTGTTGAAGTCGCCCTTGCGCTTGAGTTCCTCGATCTGCAGCTTGACGCGCTCGATCTCTTCGCGCACGTGCGCACTGCCCTGGGCCTGGGCCTTTTCGGACTTCCAGATCTCTTCCAGATCGGCCGCTTCCTTCTGCAACTCGACGATTTCGTCCTCGATCAGCGCCAAGCGCTTCTGCGAGGCCTCGTCGGTCTCTTTCTTGATCGCCTCGCGCTCGATCTTGAGCTGGATCAGCCGGCGGTCCAGCTTGTCCATGACCTCGGGCTTGGAGTCGATCTCGATCTTGATCTTGGCCGCCGCTTCGTCGATCAGGTCGATGGCCTTGTCGGGAAGGAAACGGTCGGTGATGTAGCGGTGGCTCAGCTCGGCCGCAGCCACGATGGCCGGGTCCGTGATGTCCACGCCGTGGTGCACCTCGTACTTCTCCTGCAAGCCGCGCAGGATGGCGATCGTCTGTTCCACCGTCGGCTCGTCGACCAGCACCTTCTGGAAACGACGCTCGAGCGCGGCGTCCTTCTCGATGTACTTGCGGTACTCGTCCAGTGTGGTCGCGCCAATGCAGTGCAGCTCGCCACGCGCCAGCGCGGGCTTGAGCATGTTGCCGGCGTCGATGGCGCCCTCGGCCTTGCCGGCGCCCACCATGGTGTGGATTTCGTCGATGAACAGGATGATGCGGCCCTCGTCCTGCGCCACTTCCTTGAGCACCGACTTGAGGCGCTCCTCGAACTCGCCACGGTACTTGGCACCGGCCAGCAGGCCCGCCATGTCCAGCACCAGCACGCGTTTCTCGCGCAGGGTCTCGGGCACTTCGCCGTTGACGATGCGCTGCGCCAGCCCTTCGACGATCGCCGTCTTGCCCACACCGGGTTCGCCGATCAGCACCGGGTTGTTCTTGCTGCGGCGCTGCAGCACCTGGATGGCGCGGCGGATCTCGTCGTCGCGGCCGATCACCGGGTCCAGCTTGCCCTGGCGGGCACGCTCGGTCAGGTCCAGGGTGTACTTCTTGAGCGCCTCGCGCTGGCTTTCGCCCTCGGGCGAGTCCATCTTCTGGCCGCCGCGCACGGCTTCGATGGCCGATTCCAGGCTCTTGCGCGACAGGCCGTTCTCGTTGGCGATGCGGCCGATCTCGCCCTTCTGGTCCGCCACGGCCAGCAAGAACAGTTCGCTGGCGATGAAGGCGTCGCCGCGTTTGATGGCCTCCTTCTCGGTCGCCTGCAGCAGCTTGATCAGGTCCGGGCCGGGCTGCACCTGCTCCTGCCCCTGCACCTCGGGCAGGCGCTTGACCGCGTCTTCGGTCGCCTTGGTCAGGCCGGGCACATTGACGCCGGCGCGCTGCAGCAGCGACTTCGGCCCGTCGGTCTGGCGCAGCATGGCCAGCAGCAGGTGGGCCGGTTCGATGTAGGCATTGTCTTTGCCGAGGGCCAGGCTCTGGGCTTCGCCGAGGGCTTCCTGGAACTTGGTGGTGAGTTTGTCGAGGCGCATGGATGGATGCTCCGAAATGCTTGAATTGACGGGCATGTGGCGTCACACCGGCCCTTTTCAAGATCGTCGTCTGTCCCCCACCGTCGGCCGCTTGACCCACGTCAAGCGGTTGGCCGTGCCCGCTGCGAGCGAATCGGCCGCTCAGGCGTTGCGAGCAGCAATGCCCCATTTGGCCAGCGCCGCATCGTCGCTGACCCGGGCGTCGACCCAGCGTGCGCCGTCGGGCGTCTGCTCCTTCTTCCAGAAGGGGGCCTGGGTCTTGAGGTAGTCCATCAGGAACTCGCAGGCCTGGAAGCTCTCGCCCCGGTGGGCCGAGGTCACCACCACCAGCACGATCTGGTCAGGAGGCTGCAGCAAACCCACCCGATGGATGACCCGGGCACCCAGAATGTCGAAGCGCCTGAAGGCCTCGTCGATCATGTGTTCGATGGCCTTTTCCGTCATGCCCGGGTAGTGCTCCAGCTCCATGCTGCTGACGCTCTGCCCGTCATTGCGGTCTCGCACCGTCCCCACGAACGAACAGACGGCACCGATGCCCTTTTCGTTGCCCCGCAGACGCGCCACTTCGGCAGAAAGATCGAAGTCCTCGGTCTGGATGCTGACGCGCTGGCCCATGTTCAACCCCCGGTCACCGGCGGAAAGAAGGCCACTTCCGCCCCGTCGGTCAGCGGGGCAGACTCGTCGGCCATGGTCTGGTTCAGCGAAACCCGGACCGCTCGGCCGCGGGCCAGGGCTTCAGCATAGGCACCGCCCCGGGCAATCAGTTCATCGCGCAGCCCTTCCAGGGTGTCCGAGCGGGTGTCCACGTCCTCGCTGCCGGTCCCGATGGACTCACGGATGGAAGCGAAATAGCGCAGCTGGATCTTCATGGCAGCAAGTCTGAAAAAGCGATGTAGTCGACCAGGTCGCCACTGGCGATGGTGGTGCCCGCAGGGTTGTCCACCAGGCCGTCGGCCCAGCTGGCCGAGGTGAGCACACCCGAACTCTGGTTGGGAAACAGGTCCAGACCGCCCTGGTCATTTCGGCGCACCCGCAGGAACTCCCGGCGTTTGTCGGCACGCGGCAAATCGAAGTCCGCCCGCATCCGGTAGGCGCGCGGCAGGGTCAAGGAGCCTGACTCCAGAGCGCCTTGCAGCCGAAGCAGGAAGGGCCGGACCAGCAGGAGGAAGGTCACAAAACTGGATACCGGGTTACCAGGCAAACCGATGAAATGACAGGTCTGACCCGCCGCCACACCCGCGCCGGCATCACGCCGGACCACGCCATAGGCGAAGGGCTTGCCCGGCTTCATGGCGATCTGCCAGAGATCCAGGCTGCCCAGTTGCTGGACCGCAGGCTTGATGTGGTCTTCCTCGCCGACCGACACACCGCCGCTGGTGAGAATGAGATCGTGGTGATCGGCCGCCGTCTTGAGGGCTGCGACGGTGGCCTCTCGCCGGTCGGGCACGATACCCAGGTCACTCACCTCACAGCCCAGGCGTTGCATCAGCACGCGCAGGAAAAAGCGGTTGGAGTTGTAAATGGCTCCTGGGGGCATGTCACTGGGCGCCACCTCGCCCGGCATCACCAGTTCGTCGCCGGTCGAGAACAGGGCCACGCGGGGTCGCACCCGAACCGACAGTCGGGCACGGCCGATACCGGCCGCCAGGCCGATGGAAGCCGCCGAGAGTCGCGTCCCTTCACCCAGCACAACGGTGCCCCGGCGCACATCCTCACCGGCGCGTCGGACCCATTGGCCGGGCTGCGGCACCACATCGACATGGACGCCATGGATGTTGCCCCCCACCTCACGCGTGTCCTCCTGCATGACGACGGCATCGGCGCCGGTCGGCATCGGGGCACCGGTGAAGATGCGGGCACAGGTGCCGGGTTCCAGCGCCACCCCCACGTGTCCCGCAGCAATGCGCTGGGAGACCGGCAGCACCACACCGGGGGCCGTCACATCGGCCGCGCGCAGCGCGTAGCCATCCATCGACGAGTTGTCGTGGGGCGGCACCTGCAGTTCCGAGACCAGATCTTCGGCCAGGATGCGCCGATCGGCATCCACCAGCGCGACGGATTCGGTCCCGCTCAGCGGCGTCACCCGCCCCATCAGATCCGACAGTGCCAGGTCCAGTGCCATCAGCGGAGTACGGGGTATGGGGTGGGATGCGCTCATGGCGTGCTGTCCTGTCGTGCGGCGTCGGGCATCGGGCCTGATTCAGCGGTAGGCCTGCGGATCGTATTCAAACCGGTGTCCATTGTCGATCAACCAATCGGCCACGGCATCCGGCGCATTCAGATCCAGCACAGGTCGAAGGGTGGCCTCGGGCAATCGGTCAGGTGCGTCGGTGGCGATGGCAGTGATGAAAGCATCGTCCGGGTATCGGGCCGGCTTGGCGGTGTCCGGCCGCCACACCTCGACCTTGAGGAGATTGCTCTCCTTGAAGCCCTCCACCAGAACCCAGTCGACACCCGGATGCAGTGCCAGGATCAGGTCATGCGGGGAAAGCGACTGCGGCTGCTCGAACGTGCGGACCAGCGCCATTCGCTGGCTGGACGCCGCCAACACTTCATAGGCGCCAGCCTCCCGGTGTCTCCAGGTGTCCTTACCCGGCTGATCGATATCGAAACCGTGGTGGACATGTTTGATGACGGAGACCCTGAAGCCCCGCAAGCGCATGGATGCGATCACCCCCTCGACCAAGGTCGTCTTGCCTGCCCCCGAATACCCGGCGAAGCCCACCACCTTCATGCCTGCCTCACACCCATCAGGCCAAAGGGCAATGCTCGGCGATGTACCGCTTGACAGCCACGGTATCGGCCGCCATCACGCGCATGCGCTTGGGCAGCTGCTCGATGCCTTCGAATCGTGCGGGCCGCTGCGGCTCACGTCCGATGGCCTCCCGTATGGTCTCGGCAAACTTGATGGGCAGGGCCGTCTCCAGCACCACCACGACCTCCCCGGTCTGGCGCTGCTCGCGTGCCACCTTGACACCGTCGGCCGTGTGCGTGTCGATGACCACGCCCTGGCACTCGAAAGTGGAACGGATGGTGGCCAGCCGGTCAGCATGGGTGCTTCGGCCACTGGCAAACCCGAAGCGGCTGGCCGCCTGCCCGAAAAGGGGGTCTTCGCCCAGTTCGAAGCGGCCATGCAGACGCAGCGATTCGTCGAACAGGTGCCGGGTGCGGGCCGCATCGCGCCCGAGCAGGTCAAACACGAACCGCTCGAAATTGCTCGCCTTGGAAATGTCCATCGACGGGCTGGATGTCTCGAAGGTATCGGCACTGCCCCGTACGCGATAGGTGCCGGTGCGAAAGAATTCGTCCAGGACATCGTTCTCGTTGGTCGCCACCATCAGACGACCAATGGGCAGACCCATTTGCCGGGCCACATGACCAGCGCAGACGTTGCCGAAGTTGCCCGAGGGCACGCAGAAACTCACCTTGTCGTCGTTCGACTTCGTCGCATAGAAGTACCCGGCGAAGTAATAAACGACCTGGGCCAGCAGACGGGCCCAGTTGATCGAATTGACCGTGCCGATCCTGTACCGGCGCTTGAAGTCCAGGTCGTTGCTGACGGATTTGACAATGTCCTGGCAATCGTCAAACACCCCCTCGACGGCGATATTGTGGATGTTCTCGTCCATCAGGCTGAACATCTGGGCCTGCTGGAAAGGACTCATGCGCCCGTGCGGGCTGAGCATGAACACCCGAACACCCTGTTTGCCGCGCATGGCGTACTCGGCCGCACTGCCCGTATCGCCACTGGTGGCCCCCAGAATGTTCAGCTGCTCCCCCCGGCGCGCCAGCTCGTATTCGAACAGGTTGCCCAGCAGTTGCATCGCCATGTCCTTGAAGGCCAGGGTCGGGCCATTGGACAGGGCCTCCAGGTAGAGCCCCTCCTCCAGTGCCTTGAGCGGGACGATTTCCGCGGTTCCGAAAACCTCGGCCGTGTAGGTCTTTTCGCACAGGCGCCGAAGGTCGTCCGCAGGAATGTCGTCGATGTAGAGCGACAGTACCTCAAAGGCCAGCGCGGCGTAACCTTGCTCGTTCAGTACCGAACGCCAGCGCGCCAGCGCCGCGCCATCGACCTGGGGGTACGACTCGGGCAGGTACAGACCACCGTCCGGCGCCAGGCCTTCCAGCAGGATTTCACAGAAACGCTTGCGGTCCGGATGACCGCGGGTAGACAGGTACAGCATGTCGTTTTTCCAGCACCCCGCTCATCAACGGGGATTGAGAAGGCATACGGGCTCTCAGTGCGCGAGGCAGACCCCGTTTTCCGACAGGGCCGCATACGGGCCCGACCGGTCGGCGTAGGAAAACGAGGTCAATTCAGCTCTTCCTTGCGAATCCGGGTGATCGGGGCGAGCACACTCGGCAGCGACTGCATTCTGGCCATTACCTCGTTCATGGTGCCTTCGCGGGTCTCGTGGGTCAGGATGATCAGATCGGTCGACGTGGCGCCCTCACCGCCGACCTCATCGGCCTCCCGCTGCAACACGGCATCGATGCTGATGTCGGCCCCGGCCAGCAGACCGGTGACCTGTGACAGTACACCGGCCTGATCGGCCACGCGCAGGCGCAGGTAGTAGCTGGTACGCACCTCCGACATCGGGACCACCGGCAGGTCGCTCATGGCATCGGGCTGGAACGCCAGGTGCGGCACCCGGTTCAACGGGTCGGCAGTGTGCAGGCGTGTGATGTCCACCAGGTCGGCCACCACGGCGCTGGCCGTGGGCTCGCTGCCTGCGCCCTTGCCGTAGTACAGCGTGGTACCCACGGCATCGCCCTGCACCACCACGGCGTTCATGGCACCCTCCACATTGGCGATCAGCCGCTTGGCGGGCACGAGGCAGGGATGGACCCGCAGTTCCACCCCGCATTCGTTGCGCTTGGTGATGCCCAGCAGCTTGATGCGGTAGCCCAGTTGTTCGGCATAGCGGATATCCGTGGACGACAGCTGCGTGATGCCCTCCACGTGCGCCTTGTCAAACTGCACCGGGATGCCGAAGGCGATGGCGCTCATCAGGGTCGCCTTGTGCGCCGCATCCACGCCCTCGATGTCGAACGTCGGATCGGCCTCGGCGTAGCCCAGGCGTTGGGCCTCTTTCAGCACCACATCGAAGTCCAGACCCTTGTCGCGCATCTCGGACAGGATGAAATTGGTGGTGCCGTTGATGATGCCGGCGATCCACTCGATGCGGTTGGCAGTCAGACCTTCTCGCAAGGCCTTGATGATGGGGATGCCACCCGCCACCGCGGCCTCGAACGCCACCATCACGCCGCGTGCCGAGGCGGCGGCAAAGATTTCGGTGCCGTGAACCGCGAGCAGAGCCTTGTTGGCCGTGACCACATGCTTGCCCGCGGCAATCGCCTCCAGCACCAGCGTCCGAGCGATGCCATAGCCACCAATCAGCTCGATGACGATGTCGATGTCCGGGTTGGCAATCACCTCGCGGGCATCCCCGACCACCGTGACACCCGCATCGACCAGACCCCGTGCGCGTTCAACATCCAGGTCAGCCACCATGGTGATCTCGATGCCCCTTCCGGCGCGTCGCTTGATTTCCTCCTGATTGCGCAGCAACACCTTGTACGTGCCGCTGCCGACAGTGCCCATGCCCAGCAGGCCTACTTGGATCGGTTTCATGTGTATCTCGATGGTTTCAAAAATTCTGCTTCGCAACTGAAGGCTCGCCCATCAACGCCTTGGACGGCCACGGGGCGACCGCTGCCCTGTCGGCTCCAACATGTCAGGTGCCATGCCGCTTTCGCCAGTGTTCAAGAAAGCGCGCCAGGCGCCCGATGGCCTCGCGCAGGTCATCTTCATGGGGCAGGAAAACAATGCGGAAATGCTGGTTGTCCGGGTAGTTGAAGCCCGATCCCTGCACCAGCATCACCCTGGTCTCCTGAAGGCACTCCAGAAAGAACTGCTGATCGTCTTCGATCGGGTAGACCGCCGGGTCCAGTCTCGGAAACATGTACAGGGCCGCCTTGGGTTTGACGCAGCTGACGCCCGGAATGGCGGTGATCAGCTCGTAGGCCAGGTCTCGCTGGCGGCGCAGGCGCCCGCCTTCAGCCACCAGCTCATTGATGCTCTGGTACCCCCCCAAGGCCGTCTGGATCGCCCATTGCCCCGGAACATTGGCGCACAGACGCATGTTCGAGAGCATGTTCAGGCCTTCGATGTAGTCGCGAGCCGGCTTCTTGTCGCCCGAGACCACCAGCCAGCCGGCCCGGTATCCGCAGGAACGGTAGCTCTTCGAAAGCGAGTTGAAAGTCAAGGTCAGGACATCGTCGGAGAGGCTGGCAATGGCGGTGTGCTGGCTGCCGTCATAGAGCACCTTGTCGTATACCTCGTCGGCGAAGATCACCAGCCCGTGCTCGCGCGCGATCGCCACAATCTGGCGCAGCATGTCGTCCGGGTAAAGCGCACCGGTCGGGTTGTTGGGGTTGATGACCACAATGCCCTTGGTGGCCGGCGTGATCTTGCGGCGGATATCCTCCAGGTCCGGCAGCCAGCCCTTCGACTCATCGCACATGTAATGCACCGGAGTACCGCCCGAGAGGCTGACCGCTGCCGTCCACAGCGGGTAGTCCGGTGAGGGCAGGAGCAGTTCGTCACCGTTGTCCAGCAGGGCATTGGTCGCCATGACGATCAGCTCGCTGGCGCCATTGCCCAGATAGATGTCATCCAGGGTCACGCCCGCAATCCCCTGCTTCTGGGTTTCGTGCATGACGGCCTTGCGGGCAGCAAAAATGCCCTTGCTGTCCGAATAGCCCGCCGAGTTCGGCAGGTTGCGGATCATGTCCTGCTGAATCTCCTCCGGCGCATCGAAGCCGAACACCGCCAGATTGCCGATGTTCAGCTTGATGATCTTGTGGCCTTCTTCCTCCATCTGCCGCGCCGCGTCCATGATCGGACCCCGGATGTCGTAGCAGACGTTGGCCAGCTTGGCGGATTTCTGGACGGTCTTCAAGATCCCTCCCACTTGGGGCTCAATGGATGGATCCCCGGACGCCGGAGCGCATGGCACGCTATAGTCCACCTGTCGGATGCGCGTCGGAAGTCCGGGGAAAACCCGCAATTTGACCACAGTTCCCCCCAGTTCCCGGCGCGGCTCGCTCCTTTTCGCCCCCTTTCAGCTCCCCATGAAACTGCACGCGGACCGGCACGACACGGTGGCCATCACCGCCTACGGAGACGGCTGGATCGCCGTCAACGGCCAGCGCTACGACCACAGCGTGGTGGTCTCCTCGTCCGGTCGCGTCGAGCCCTGGGCCTGTACAAGGGTCGAGGATCTGAGAGCCGAACACTTTGACAAGCTGCCCCATGGCGACGCCGCCCCGCCGGAACTGGTGGTGTTCGGCAGCGGATCGCGCCTCCGGTTCGCGCCGAGCGCACTGCTCAGCGGGCTGACCACGCGCCGGATCGGGGTCGAAACCATGGACACCCGCGCGGCCTGCCGGACCTACAACATTCTGGCCAGCGAAGGCAGGCGCGTCATCGCGGCACTGCTGCTGGGTGGCGAAGACGCCCCGTCCGGATCCGGTTCGGGGTAAAATAGCGGTTTGTTTCCTGACCTGCCTTCAGCAGGGAAAGACAGCGCCGGTGGCATCGAGCCGGGCTGCAGGGCCGCAACCGCGGAGCCGAGACAGTGAAGCCGTCCTGGCGGGGTTCGCTCGATTCGAGTCTGCGTTCTGCCTGCTGCCGGACGGGTCCAGTGTGCACGGGAAGCCAACGAATCTCCACCAACTCACGTCAGGGGTCCTCGCAGCATGGCAGTCGTTGTCAACAAACCCATTCCCGAATTCGAAGCCCAGGCCACCGGCGGCATCAAGGTCAGTCACCAGAGCCATCTGGGTCAGACCGTGGTCCTGTACTTCTACCCGAAGGACAACACCCCTGGCTGCACCACCGAAGCCATGCAGTTCCGCGACAAGTACAAGGACTTCGTCAAGGCGGGTGCCCAGGTGTTCGGCGTTTCGCGCGACAACATGAAGTCTCACGACGACTTCAAGCTCAAGCTGGAGTTGCCCTTCGAGCTCATCGCCGACACGGAAGAGAAGATGTGCCACATGTTCGGTGTGGTCAAGAACAAGATCATGTACGGCAAGAAGGTCAAGGGCATTGAGCGCAGCACCTTCCTGATCGGTGCCGATGGCGTGCTCAAGCAGGAATGGCGCGGGCTGAAGGTGCCAGGCCATGTGGAAGAGGTGCTCAAGGCCGTCAAGGCCCTCAAGAAGGCTGCCTGAGTTGCCGCCGGGCGCCTGCCAGGCACCGGCAGGGCGCGGCCTCCGAGAGCGAGGGGCGAGCCGTCACAGGAGTCATGCATAATGGTTCCATGACCCGAGGACGCCATCCGGCTCCCCCCCGCTTCGATCGCATTTGCCACCCCGAGAGCCGCCCGGTGACCCTGGCGGCTTTTTGCTTTTCGGCCCTCTTCCACCGGTCCTGACCCGCATCCATGCCACTGCCTCCTGCACCTGCCAAACGCGCCGCCCTTCTTTCGCCCGAGGCCTACAGCCTGAAGGCCGATATCGAAGCATTTGATCCTCCAGAGCCCATCGCAGACACTCGGCCCTCGAGGCCCGAGTCGTCCGGGGCGCCGCAGAGGTCAGCGGCCACCAAGCCGCGGACCCGCAAAGCGGAGGCGCTCAAACCTGCTCAGCTGCCCAAGCCGGTTGAACCTCCGTCGGCCAAAACGACACCCGAGCCTGCCGTCGCACCCGCCCGCCCGCGCAAGGGACAGGACGGAACCTCAAGGGCGGCCAGGGCGGTCACCCGATCTTCGGGCAGCAAAGCAACGCCCCGGCTGTTCGTGCTCGACACCAACGTGCTGCTGCACGACCCGGTCAGTCTTTTCCGGTTTGAAGAACACGACATCTTCCTGCCGATGATTGTTCTGGAGGAACTCGACGGCCACAAAAAAGGCATGACCGAGGTGGCCCGCAATGGTCGCCAGACCAGCCGGACCCTGGACGCCCTGGCCGCCCAGAGCGGCGGCGATATGGGCAAAGGGCTCAAACTGTCGGCCACCGGTCATCAGTCGGCACGCGGACTGCTGTACTTCCAGACCGAACCGCTGACCAACGAGCTGCCCTCCAGCCTGCCACAGGGCAAGGCGGACAACCAGATCCTGGGGGTGGTGCACGCGCTGCGCCAGAAGCACCCGGACCGGGAGGTCATTCTGGTGTCCAAGGACATCAACATGCGGGTCAAGGCCCGCGCGCTGGGCCTGGCCGCCGAAGACTACGAGAACGACAAGACACTGGACGATGGTGAACTGCTGTATTCCGGCGCCCTGGCCCTGCCAGCCGACTTCTGGACCCGCCAGAGCAAGACCATCGAAAGCTGGCAGAGCGGCAGCCACACTTTCTACCGGGTCAGCGGTCCGGCGGTGGCCCAGTTCCACATCAACCAGTTCGTCTATTTCGAGGCACCAGGGGAGCCCTCCCTGTACGCCCGCGTGACCGAAATCCGGGACAAGACGGCGGTGCTGAAGACCCTGAAGGACTTCACCCACCTCAAAAATGCCGTCTGGGGCGTCACCAGCCGCAATCGCGAGCAGAACTTCGCCCTCAACCTGCTGATGGACCCGGAGATCGACTTTGTGACCCTGGCCGGCACCGCCGGTACAGGCAAAACCCTGATGGCGCTGGCCAGTGGCCTGACGCAGGTTCTGGACGACCGGCGTTACACCGAGATCATCATGACACGGGCCACGGTCAGCGTCGGTGAGGACATCGGCTTCCTGCCGGGCACCGAAGAGGAGAAGATGGGCCCCTGGATGGGCGCGCTGGACGACAACCTGGAGTTCCTGGCCAAGGGCGACGGCGGCAATGCCGGCGAATGGGGGCGTGCGGCCACCAACGAACTGATCCGCAGCCGCATCAAGGTCAAGAGCATGAACTTCATGCGCGGGCGCACCTTCATGAACAAGTACGTCATCATCGACGAGGCACAGAACCTGACGCCCAAGCAGATGAAGACCCTGATCACCCGCGCCGGCCCGGGCACCAAGATCATCTGCATGGGCAACCTTGCCCAGATCGACACGCCCTACCTCACCGAAGGCTCCAGCGGCATGACCTATGCGGTCGACCGGTTCAAGGGCTGGCCGCACGGTGGCCACATCACCCTGGCGCGAGGTGAGCGCTCCCGGCTGGCGGACTTCGCCAGCGAGGTTCTGTAACTCCCCCCTGCGCCGCTGCGCGCCTTCCCCCCTCTCTGGCGCGCCTGCGGCGCTGGGAGGGGGGACGCTCCCTGTGGCCGGGCAAAGCCCGTTCCACGGGAGCCCTGGAATGAGACACGTGCTTCGACTGCCGAGTGCCTCTGCCCTGCGCCGCTGCGCGGCTTCCCTCGTCTCTGGCGCGCCTGCGGCGCTGGGAGGGGGGACGCTCCCTGTGGCAGGGCAAAGCCCGTTCCACGGGAGCCCTGGAATGGGACACGAGCTTCGACAGCCGAGCGCTTCTCCCCTGCGCGGCTGCCTTGCCCACCCATTGGTGGACAAAGACCAACCACAAATCCACTGAAATCCAGCATGTGCCTGCGGCTGGTGGGCTTATCAGAGTGACCCGGCAGCGTCAAACCCGGCCTCAGAAATCGCCGTGGTCTGTGGCCAGGGTCTCGAAGCGGGTGAGCATGTTGAGGAAGGCCAGCTTGACGGTCCCGGTGGGGCCGTTGCGCTGCTTGCCGATGATGATCTCGGCCACACCCGGCTCCTTGCAGGCGTCCTTGGTGTAGTACTCGTCACGGTAGATGAACATGATGATGTCGGCATCCTGTTCAATGGCGCCCGATTCGCGCAGGTCGCTCATCATCGGGCGCTTGTCGGTGCGCTGCTCGACCGACCGGTTCAGCTGCGACAGGGCAATCACCGGGCACTGCAACTCCTTGGCCAGCATCTTCAGACCACGCGAGATCTCGCCCAGTTCGGACGCCCGGTTGTCACCGTCAGAGCCGCTGCCGCTCATCAGCTGCAGGTAGTCCACGACGATCAGGCCCAGCTTGCCGCACTGGCGGGACAGACGCCGCGCATTGGCACGCAGGGCGCCCGGCGTCAGGCCGGGGGTTTCGTCGATGTGCAGTGACACCTGCCGTAGCTTTTCGATCGCCTCGGTCAGGCGAGGCCACTCATCGTCGGTGAGCTTGCCTGTGCGCAGATGGCTCTGGTTGATCCGGCCGATGGAGCCCACGATACGCACCGCCAACTGGGATGCGCCCATTTCCATCGAGAACACAGCCACCGGCAGGCCCTCGTTGAGGGCCACGTGCTCGGCGATGTTGATGGCAAACGCGGTCTTGCCCATGGAAGGACGTGCCGCCAGCACCACCAGGTCGCCGGCCTGCAGCCCGGATGTCATGCGGTCCAGATCGCGAAAACCCGTGGGCACGCCGGTGATGTCGTTGGGGTTGTCCGACATTTCGGTCACGCGGTCCAGCAGGTCGACGACCAGCTTGTCCATGGACTGGAAGCCCTCCTTCATCCGCGAGCCTTCCTCGCCGATGTGGAAGATCTTCTGTTCGGCCTCGTCCAGAATCTTGTCGACCGCCCGCCC
>SBFU01000461.1 GCA_006227785.1 Burkholderiales bacterium | reverse complement strand
CTGTCGCTGGCCGTCCGTCTCGCGTCGCCGGCGCCGCCGCGGCTCGTGGCGATCGGCGGACGGTCAGGGTCCGGCAAGTCGACGCTGGCGGCCGCGCTGGCGCCGCTGGTGCATATGCCCACCTGGTTGCGTGTCGCTGCCGAGCGCACCGTCTCGCGAGCCATGGGTGGCAGCTGTTCCATGCCACTGGCGGCCTATGCGCAGTGGCAGCAACAAGCCCCTGGTGTGCTGGACATGGAAGCGGCCTGGGGAGATCCCGAGGGCCGGTCCCCTGTGCTGCGTGTTCGGCAACAGGCCCGCGTCGGCTCTTTGGCCGAAGCCGAGGCCCTCGGCGCCAGCGTGGCCGCCGACTTGAAGTCGGCCGGCGCAGTGGCACCGCCGCCAGGAGGTTGAGATTTTGGCGGCACCTGCCGGGGGCCCGCCGGGGGACGGCGACAAGCCGGTCCTGGTGTTGACACGTCCAAGGGAGGAGGCCGATGTCTGGGCGTCTGCTTTCCGGGACAGGGGATGGTCGGTACAGACCTTGCCCCTGATCGAGACTGGTGCGCCGTCCTCGCCCGAAGTCCATGCTGCCCTGAACCAGGCCCGCCTGGATTGGCCGGGCTTCGATGCTTTGATGTTTGTCAGTGCTGCGGCTGTGCGCCACTTCTTCGAAGCCGTTGACGCGTCCGAGGCCGCATCAAGGTCGCCGGCGCGGTTCTGGGCGCCCGGACCAGGCACGGCACGCGAACTGCGCAGGGTCCTTCTGCGGCTGGGTGTGCCGGCCGACCGTGTGGACGCACCACCAGACGATGCTGCCCAGTTCGATTCCGAGCACCTCTGGCCCCAGGTGCAGGATCAGGTGGTCCCGGGGCGTCGCCTGTTGATCGTGCGCGGAGGCTCTCCCGGCCAATCGGTGGCATTGGCAGGTGATCTGGCCGGACAGGGTCGTGACTGGTTGATTCGCCAGTGCCAGGAGCGTGGAGCGTTGGTGCAGGCGTGCGCGGCCTATGAGCGACGTCCACCCCGATGGGATGAATCGACCCGCGCACTGGCCCAGGCTTGCCTTGGGGCGGGTCACACATGGATCTTCAGCAGCTCCGAGGCGGTCAGCAACCTGCAGCAGGCGTGGCCGCGGTTCGACGCCAGAGGAACCGCGGCCCTGGCCACGCACCCGCGGATCGCCGCTGCGGCACGGGCGGCGGGGTTCGGACCTGTCCATATCAGTCGGCCGGCCCTTCAGGACGTACTCGTCGCTCTAGAATCGAACCGAGCACCAACATGAGTTCCGCAGACCCCAGCCCGCCCTCCGACAGCGCCGTCCGTTCGGCGACAACAGCATCCGCACCCGACGCCGTGCCGCAGCGGGCCACTTCCGGGGCCCGTGGCTTGGGGTGGCTTTGGCTGGGCGTGGGCTTGTCGGTGCTGGCGTTGGCCGTGGCCGGCATGCTCTGGCAACGATTGGGTCAGGTTCAGCAGGAACTGGCGAGGCGAAGCCAGGATACGGCCATGGAGGCTGCGCAAGCCAGGACCCGGGCGGGTGAAGCCGAGGCCCAGGTGGTGGAGTTGCAGGCGCGCCTGAGTGTGGCCGAGCTCAGGCTGTCCGAGGTCAGTCTGCAGCGTAGCCAACTCGAAGAGTTGATGCTCAGTCTGTCACGGTCCAGGGATGACCATTTGGTTCAGGACCTGGAGTCGGCGCTTCGGCTGGCCCAGCAGCAGACCGAGCTGACCGGCAGCGCTCAGCCCCTGATTTCGGCCCTCCAGGCGGCGGACCAGCGCATTTCCCGGGCAGCCCAACCCAGGCTCAACCCGGTGCAACGGGCCATTGCAAGGGACCTCGACCGAATCCAGGGTACCCAGGTGGCCGATGTGCCGTCTGCGGTGCAGGTGCTCGACGAACTGGTGCGGCAGGTCGATGGCTGGCCGTTGCTGAACCGGGTGGGCGAACCGCTGGCTCAAGGCGGGCGCGATCAGGGCGCGGCGGGCGTCGACGGTGACGAAGCAGGGGAACAAGCCAGCGAGGTTCCAACGACTGGCTGGTCCCGCGTATCGTCCTGGTGGTCTGCCTGGTGGCAGCGGATCTGGGACGACGTGTCGCAAAGCGGGCGTGAACTGGTGCGGGTCAGCCGGATCGACCAGCCCGACGCGGCACTGCTGGCGCCGGACCAGGCCTTTTTTCTCCGCGAGAACCTCAAGCTGCAGCTGCTCAATGCCCGCTTGAGCCTGTTGGCCCGCCACACCGGATCGGCCCGCGCCGATCTTCAGGCGGTGCAGCAGTCGCTGCGGGCGTACTTCGATGACGCCGTGCCCATGGTCGCCAGTGCGCAGCGGACACTGGCGCGCCTGCAGGAGGAACTGGTGGGCCATGAGTTGCCACGGGCCGATGACACGCTGGCCGCACTCGCTGTGGCGGCCGGAGGCAGATGATGGCGCGCAAACGCCAGACGGGCGTGGTACGGGGCGTGTTCGTGCTTCTCGGCCTGGCGGCCATGGCGGTGGCCCTGTCATTGCTGGTGGGCAACAACCGGAGCACCTTGACCCTTTTCTGGCCGCCGCACCGGGTGGATGTGTCCTTCAACCTGGTGCTGTTCATCCTGGTGTTCGGGTTCGGCCTGATCTACATGGCCTTGCGTGCCGTGGCGGCCTTGCGTGAGTTGCCGGTCCAGGCGCGACGTTGGCGCAGCCAGCAGATGGAGCGGGCCGTGGTTGCATCGGTGCTCGATGCCCTGGCGCACCAGTTGGCCGGTCGTTTTGTACGGGCGCAGGCATGCGCGCAGCAGGCGTTGAGCCAGATGGCATCGTCGTCGACCGCCTCATCCTGGCCGCGCAAAGACCAGATGGAGCTGCTGGCCCACCTGCTGGTGGCGGAGAGTGCCCAGGCCTTGCAGAACCGGGCACTGCGCGATACCCATCTGGAGCAGGCCCTGCAGCCCCGATGGGCCCGTCTCATGCCGGAGGCGGGCGAGGGCGCCCTGCTGCGCGCCGTGCGTTGGGCCATCGAGGACCGCGACCCGGCCCAGGCCCGTGCCCGATTGGCCGCGTTGCCCCAGGGTGCGGGACGCCGCATCCAGGCCCTGAGGCTGAAGCTGAGGGTGGCCCGCATGGACGGAGCCGGCGCGGAAGCGCTGGAGACCGCACGATTGCTGGCCAAGCACAAGGCCTTTTCGCCCGAGGCATCGCGCAGCCTGATTCGTGGCCTGGCACTGGATGCCCTGCAGCAAGCCCATGACCTGTCCCAGCTGAACGACGTTTGGACCGGTTTTGACGAGACCGAACGCCAGACACCCGAACTGGCTTTGGCCGCTGCCAGGCGGGCGCTCAGCTTCGGTGAGCAGGTACAGGACGGCCCTGCCTCTTGGGCCGACTCGGCCCGCGACCTGTCCGTGGATGAAAGCCGCCGATGGGTCCTGCAGGGCCTGGAGCCAGTCTGGGACCGGTTTGAAAGCCTGGACGAATCGACCCAGGCCCAGCTGGTGCGCGTGCTTGAACCCGCCCTGGTCGGGATAGACGCGTCCTGGTTGGCCCGACTTGAACAAAGACAGCGCCAGCTTCCCGACAACGCCTGCCTGCAGTACCTGACCGGGCAGGCCTGCGTGCAGCGCCAGCTCTGGGGCAAGGCGGCCCAGTTGCTGGGACAGGCCAATTCCCGCCTGAAGGACCGGATTCTGCTGCGCAGGAGCTGGTGCGCCATCGCCCGTCTCGCGCAAGAGCGGGGTGACGAGGCGGCGGCCCGGGACGCCTGGATGAAGGCGGCCCTGATCGAGTGAGGGGCCCTTGCGAGGGGTGCACCCAGCCCCATGAAAAAAGCCCGTCCAGGGGACGGGCTTTCTGCGAGCGCTTTCGGGGCAGACCCCGAAGCCAGACGATCAGGTCTGTTGCTCGAAGGGCAGGGTGACCTGGCGCAGATCCTTGCGGGTCTCGACCAGCACCAGCGGTCCATCGTCCACCACCACCATCGGCCTGGGTTCGCGTGGCACATGGATGGGCTGTGGCTCTGCGGCGATGGCGGCCTGGACGGCGGCCACCTTGTCCGCGTCCGAATTCACCCACTCCAGGCCACTGTCGCGCGCCACCTGCTCCAAATCAGAGATGACGAGGGTGTAGGGCTCCACCTTCGGCAGTCCGGCGGGCGCAGGAGTCACGTTGGCCGCCACTTGGACCGGGGCAGGCGCGGCAGGCGGTGTTGGCGCCGGTGCGGGTTCGCTGGCCTCGGCCTGTGGCTGTCCGGCAGGCTCGGCCTGGGCGGACACCGGCATGGTGAAGTAACTGCTGCGCACCGGTGCAGAGGACTCGGGCTCAGACGTTTCGGGCACCGCTGCCTCGGCGGGTGCAACCACGGCATCGCCGGCCTGCTGTGACGCGCGGTCGCGGCGGTCGCGGCCGTAGCGGTCACGGCTTCGGCGCTCACGTGGAGCGCGAGGTGCGCCTTCTCCGGTGCTGTCGGCACCAGGGCCTTCAGCAGACGGTGCGACGGCCTGCTCGGTGCCTTCGGGGTGCAGCTCGGCTGCGGGCAGGCCGGCTGGCGCTTCGGCACCTTCCTGACGGCGGCGGCCATCGCCGCGTCCGCGACGTTCCCGGCGTGCCGGCTGGTCGGTGTTCTCGCCGGCCGGGCGTTCGCTCATCTCTGCTGTCGCTGTCTGGGCGGTTGCCAGATCGCCGGCCTGTGCGTCACGAGCGCGGCGCTGGCCGTTGTTGCGGTTGTCGGGTCGATCGTTGCGGCGACCCTCTCCGCCGCGTCCTTCGCCACGTCCCTCGGCTCGCGTTTCCTGGCGGGCCTGTCCGTCACCACGCGCCTCGCCACGGTTCTGGCGTCCACCGCCTTCCCGGGCTTCTGCCCCGCCACGTCGCTGTTCACCGCCACCCCGTCCGTTGCGACCACCGCGGCCGTCGCGGCGTCCGTCCTGGCGCTCTTCACGTGCCTTGGGAGCCTCAGCGGGCTTGGCGCCCGGGGCACTGACCGGCGTGGCCACAGGGGCCGGCGATCCGATGCCGAACAGGGACTTGATCCAGCCGAAAAAGCCCTTCTCCGCGGGAGCGGTGGTCGCGGCCGGCGAGGCTGCGACCGGCGCCGGAACGGCGGCCACCGGTGCGACCGCAGGCACGTCGGGGCGGGGGGCTGCCACAGGTGCCGGGCCATCGGGCAGCACGCCCTTGATCACCGGTTCCTGCTTGTTGGTGCGTTCCTGGCTGCGGCGGGTGAAGCTGGCGACGTCGTCGACCTCTTCGGCCATCTTGTAGCTGACATCCAGGTTGTCCAGGCG
>SBFU01000392.1 GCA_006227785.1 Burkholderiales bacterium | reverse complement strand
GCCTTGATGCGCTTCATGATGCCCTGGATGCTGGACGAACGGAAGTTGTCCGAGCCGGCCTTCATGATCAGGCGGTGCACGCCCACCGTGCGGGGGTTGCGTGCGATGATGCTTTGGGCGATGAAATCCTTGCGGGTGGTGTTGGACTGGACGATGGCCTGGATCAGGTTCTGTGGCACGTCCTGATAGTTGGCCAGCATCTGCTTGGTGTCCTTGGGCAGGCAGTAGCCACCGTAGCCGAAGGATGGGTTGTTGTAGTGAGCGCCGATCCGTGGGTCCAGACCGACACCTTCGATGATCTGGCGCGAGTCGAGTCCATGGACCGAGGCGTAGGTGTCAAGCTCGTTGAAGAAGGCCACCCGCATGGCCAGGTAGGTGTTCGAGAACAGCTTGACCGCCTCGGCCTCTGTCGGGTCGGTGAACAGCAGGGGCACATCGGGGCGCTGACAGCCTTCGCGCAGCAGCTCTCCGTAGATGCGCCCGGCCTCGCCACGGTCGCCCACAATGATGCGCGAGGGATGCAGGTTGTCGTGCAGGGCCTTGCCCTCGCGCAGGAACTCGGGCGCGAAGATCAGCCGGTCGCCGCAACCCATGGCCTGCCTGGTCTTGGCCGTGAAGCCCACCGGCACCGTGGATCGGATCACCATGACGGCCTTGGGCTCGATCGCCATGACGTCACGGATCACGGCTTCCACCGACCCGGTGTTGAAGTAGTTGGTGACCGGGTCGTAGTCGGTCGGCGTGGCGATGACCACGTAGTCGGCGCCCTGATAGGCCTCCTGCTTGTCCAGGGTGGCGCGCAGGTTCAGTGGCTTGTTGCGCAGGTAGTCCTCGATGTCCGCATCGACAATCGGGCTTTGCCTGGCATTGATCTTCGAGACCCGCTCGGGCACGATGTCCAGCGCCACCACCTCATGGTGCTGGGCCATCAGGACGGCATTGGAAAGGCCTACATAGCCGGTGCCGGCAATTGCGATCTTCACGGAGTCGGTCCGAGGTTGTTTGAAACTTAGGAACTTTCGGGTGGGTGCGCGGCCATGTGCGGACACATGACGGACCCGGACCGGTTCCCTTGCGAGCCGGGTCACCGCACCGGACAAGGACGAGATTTTGCCACAGGCAATGCAACCAAATGTTGTATCCGACCGCCTTCCGGCGGGGTCGGAACGCCGGCTGTCAGGGGCGTTGCGGAGGGTGGACAGCCGCTGTCAGCCCGGCGACGAATAGGCCTGGATCAACCCGGGCCAGGCCTCGTCCCGCCAGTGGAATCCGGGGCGGCGACCGGATTCCTTGCGCAGTGACCGAAGCAGCCTTTCAAGATTGGCGGCTTTCCAGTCCTGGCCCGGTCGACGCTGGCATTTGTCAAAGTCGATGACCGTCACCTCCCCGTTGTCGTCGAGCAACAGATTGTGGCAGTTCAGGTCGGAATGAAAGATCTGGTGGTCGTGCAGGACGCGAATCGCCCGTCCCAGGGCCGACCATTCGGCGCTGGAGACCTCGCGCACGTCCAGCACCTGGGCCAGGTTGCGGGTGCCCGGCACCCATTCGACCAGCATGTCGGCCTGGTAGCGCGGGCCTTGGCCGATTCGGCGCGCCGCCAGTGGTGTGGGGACCGGCAGGCCGCGCGCAGCCATCCACCGCAGCAGGCTGTATTCGACCATGGCGCGGCTGCCCGGTATCCGCCAGCCCCAGTAGCGGTCCGGGCTGAGGCGGGCCATGAGCCCGCCTCGGCGGTAGTGGCGCAGCACCGCATGGACGCCGTGCAGCCGGACCTTCATGACCTGACCGCGTCCGCTGCCAGTGGCGATGGCTTGCGCCTGCGCCTGTTCAGGGTCGAAATCATGCGGCTCGACGGAGGGGAGGCGGTGCGAAGCGAACCAGATCGTTTGTCCGCCTGTCTGGAAACGGTTCACCGGTGCGGGGGGTGTGGTCAGCAGATCGGCTGGCAATAGCCTGTCCCAGGCCGACAGGGTGCGGGCGCTGGCGCCGCGCTGGGCCTGCACGAACCGCAAGGCACGCTCACCCCGGGATTGGATGTCCTCCGGATGCTGCAGCCAGTCTTCGATGACTTCGAACAGCTCTGCGCCGCTGCTGACCATTTGACCGGCATCGACCTCAAGCACTTGCTGGTACAGGGTCTCGAAGTTGCGGGTGTGCGGGCCGAACAGCACCGGCTTGCCTTCGGCCATGGCCTCCAGGGCGTTGTGGCCACCGATGGACTGGAGGCTGCCGCCGATGAAGCAGACGGTGGCCTGGCGGTACCAGTGCGTCAGCTCGCCCATGGTGTCACCCAGCAGCACACGACGCTGGGCGTCGGGCTGCTCTCCACGGCTGCGCCGGGCGTGCGCGATGCCACGTTGGGCCAGCATGTTTGACACCGCTTCAAAACGCTGCGGGTGGCGGGGCACGAGCACCAGCACCGCCGATGGTTGGCGTGCCGCAAAGCGTGGCCAGGCATCAAGCAGCTGCACCTCTTCGGCCTCGTGGGTGCTGCCGGCGACCACCACCGGACCGGCATCGGTCCAGGCTGGCATGGACGTATGGCTTGTGGGGTCCGGGACGTCGAACTTGAGGTTGCCCGTGTGAACCAGCCGCTCGTTGGGAACGCCCAGCGCGCGCAACCGATCCAGGCTGGGGACATCGGCGGCGCCGACCACGGTGAGTTGTGACCAGACTGGCTGCATCAGTGCGCGCCAGCGCCGGTAGCCGCGGGCGGACCGCTCGGAAAGACGCGCATTGACGAGCACCACGGGGATGGCACGGGCGCGGCACTGGAGCAAGAGTTCAGGCCAGAGCTCGCGCTCGACCAGCACCAGGAGCCTGGGCTGAAGTCGGTCGAGAAAACGCGCGCAGGCGCCGGGGGTGTCAAGGGGGGCAAACAGGTGCTGAACCCGTTGTCCCCAGTGACTCTGCAAGGTGGCGGCTCCGGTGGGGGTCTGGGTGCTGACGGTGACGGCGTGCAGCGGCCAGCGTCCTTGCAAGGCCTCGATCAGCGGGCGCACGGCCTGAACCTCGCCCACCGAGGCCGCCTGGATCAGGATGCCATCGGTGGACGCCGGCTCCGGGTCGATGAACCCCAGACGCTCTCCGAGCCGCCCCCGATAGGCCGGCTCATTGCGGCCTCTCCACCATAGCCACAGAAGCAGGGGCAGGGCGAGCAGGCGAAGCAGCAGCCGATAGGCCCGCTGTGCGGGCACCACCCGGGTCAGCGCCAATGCTCGTCGACCCATGGCGTCGGCATGACCCGCCGGTACCACTTGCCGCTCACACCGGCGATGGCATCGGGCGGGTTGGGCTTGCCATGAAAGGCGATGATGCGGGCGCCCGGCGGTATGGTGGGGGGCGTAAACCAGCTGCGAAGAACGCCGGGCAGGCAGTGACGCTTGAAGCTGCGGCACCAGGTGTCCGGCCAGTAGCTCAGCTTGCCCTGTCGCGCCAGAAAACCCGTGATGAACTCCTGTTCGTTGCGCACCTCGGCGATCGAGGCCGGGTAAGCCTTCTTCAGGTGCTCCAGGGCATCGGTGTGGGCGCCGATGGTGTACAGGTAGCACGAGGTGTTGCCAGTCCCGTCGTTCTTGTCCCACTCCCGGATCACGATGAAGTCACCGTTCTGCTCGAAGAAGGGATCGAGGCTGTCGACGATCACGATGTCGAGATCGAGGAACAGGGTACGACCCTCCAGGTCATACAGAGGATGTGCAAAGCTGGTGAGCTTGAGCCAGCCATGGGCAAAGGTCCAGGGCTTTCGCTGGTCGAACTCGTCGAAGCCGATGGCCGGAATGGGCTTGACCTCGATGGAGGGATCGATGCCCTTGGCATCGTCGGTCAGGCAGACAAAGCGGAACGGCCGGTGCAGATTGCGCCGGACCATGCTGTGCAGCTTGTTGACGTACTCGGGGCCGTATTTCGTGCCCCACTTGATGCACAGCACATTGACGGCTTGCATGGAATCCCTTCTGAGTGTCTCGTCCGGCCGGGCGGAAAGCTCCGCAGCGGCAGGCGCAGTTTAGCTCAGCGGGCCAGCAGGGCGTCGATGGGTTTGAGGTCTTCCGCCCCGAGCTGGCCGCTGGCCTGCTTCAGGCGCAACTGCCCGACCAGCACGTTGTAGCGGGCCTGTGCCAGGTCGCGCCGGGTCTGGAACAGCTGGCTCTGGGCATTGAGCACGTCGATGTTGATGCGCACCCCCACCTGATAGCCGAGCTGGTTGGCCTCCAGCGCACTCTGGCTGGATGCCTCGGCGGCTTCCAGTGCCTTGACCTGGCCGGCACCCGACAGCACGCCAAAGAAGGCGCTGCGTGTCGCCTGGGTGATGTTTCGGGTTGCGGATTCGAGATCGGCCTCGGCCTTCTGCTCCAGTGCCAGGGTTTCCTTCACTCGGTTCTGAATGGCATAGCCGGCAAACAGGGGCAGGTTGAACTGCAGTCCGACGCTGGCGGTGTTGGTGCGGAACTGACCCGGCGGGGTTCCGGTGCTGCTCGGCCCGCGCGACACCTGGTATTGACCGACCAGATCCAGCGTGGGCTTGTGCCCCGCATCGGCTTTGCGGGTTTCCAGCTGGGCAATGTCGCGCGCACGCGTGGCGGCCACGATCGCGGGGTGCCCTTCCAGTGCGCGGGACACCCAGGCTTCAGCGGACTCGGGCTGGATCGCCGGCGTCGATGCCGGCGTCGCCAGAGGCAGGGGTTTCACATCTTGCCGGCCGACGAGCTGGTCCAGCGCCAGCTTCTTCACGCGCAGGTCGTTCTGTGCCGCAATCTCCTGGGCCAGCACCAGATCGAAGCGGGCCTGTGCCTCGCGTGTGTCGGTGATGGTGGCAGTGCCCACCTCAAAGCTGCGCCGTGCCGCCGCCAGCTGCTCCTGAACCGCCGCCTTGAGGGTGCCGGTGAAGGCGAGGGTGTCCTGGGCCGCCAGCACGTCGAAATAGGCCTGGCTGAGCCGCACGATCAGGTCCTGCTCGGCGAGCGTCAGCTGGGCTCCGCTGGCCTCGGCCGACAGGTTCGCCTGCTCATGGCTGAGGCGGTTGGCAGGACGGTATAGGGGCTGACTGGCCGACAGGGCCACGTTCTGGCTGTTGCTGGTTCGACTGGCGGGCAGGGCGCTGTTGTCGACGTTGGCCCAGTTGGCGCCAGCCGAGAGGGCCGCCTGAGGCAGCAGGCCGGCGCGGGCCTGCGCCGCCCGGGCCAGGTTGGCCTCGTGCTGCAGGCGGGCAGCCTGCAGGGTACTGTCGTAGCTGCGCGCGGCATCGTAGAGTTCGATCAGGCTTTGAGCGTTGGCCGTGCCAACCCACGACCACGTCAGCGCCAGGGCAATCGGAGCCAGACGCGCAAGCCGGTGGAAAGGGCGAATGTCGGTGTCGTGCATGCTGTGGGTCCTCGTGGCGGGCGTGCGGGTGTCGTGATTTCAGTACAGCGGAACCGAGGGGTCGCGCTGCTGCGACCAGGCGTTGATTCCACCGGCGATGTTGACCACCTCACTGAAACCGTTCTGCGTCAGAAAGTGGACCACCTGGGCACTGCGGGCGCCGTGGTGGCACAGGCAGGCGATGGGGTGCTGGCGATCCAGCTCGTGCAGGCGTGCCGGTACGCTGCGCATGGGCATGTGCACCAGCTCGAAACCATCCGGGCGGACCGACGCGGTCTGCAGTTCCCAGGGTTCACGCACATCGAGGACCACAGGCCGCATGCCAGGCGCGGTCTTGGCGGCAGCCTGCAGCAGCCAGTCGTCGAGTTGTGCGGGGGCAACGGACATCATGTTCGTGAATCAGAAATGGAAGCGTGACGGCTGGGGAAAGTTCCTCAGGCGGGGCGCCACGGTGTCCCAGGGCTGGGTGGTGTGGAAGGCGCTATCGCCAGTGCGGGTCACAAGCGTGGCGCGCATGACAGGCTCCTCGCCCACGATGGCAGCCAGGCGGCCGCCCGGGGACAGCAGTTCAAGCAGGTCTGCCGGCACTTCAGCCACCGAGCCGCTGAGCAGGATGACGTCCCATGGCGCGTCAGCGCGACAAGCGGCAAAGCCGTTGGCTGCGGCATCGATCGCACGCACGTCCACGTTGCCTGCGTCGGCCTTTTGCAGATGCTCACGGGCAGAGCGCGCCAGGGCCTCATCGATTTCCAGGCTCACCACACGGTTTGCCAGCCGGCCGAGCAGCGCGGCCATGTGACCGCTGCCGGTGCCGATCTCCAGCACCCTGTCACCCGGCTGCACGGCCAGGTCCTGCAGCAGGCGCGCCTCTACCCGGGGCGCCAGCATCACCTGCCCGTCGACCGCCGGCTGTGTCAGCGGCAGTTCCATGTCGGCGAAGGCCAGGCTGCGCAGGGATTCGGGTGCGAAATCCTCCCGGTGCACGACCTCCAGCAGGCCCAGCACGCGGCTGTCGAGCACCTCCCAGGGGCGGATCTGCTGCTCGATCATGTTGAAGCGGGCCTGCTCGAGATTCGTGTCACGGGCCGCGGTGTCGGTGGTCATGTTTGATACTCCGGTGGGTATATTAGCCGATTCCAGTCCATTTTACTGAGACGGGGTTTGCAGCCCGTCCGGCGCGGCACCGGCCGGGTCCTCCGATCGGCCGAACAGGCGACGCAGCCAACGGGCCAGGTCGTCCATGTAGCAATACACCACGGGCACCACCACCAGGGTCAGAACCGACGACGTGATGACCCCCCCGATGACGGCCTGGCCCATGGGGGCACGCTGTTCGGAGCCTTCGGTCAGGGCAAAGGCCAGCGGCACCATGCCGAAGACCATGGCCAGCGTGGTCATGAGGATGGGGCGCAGGCGCACACGGGCAGCCAGCAGCAGGGCCGCTTCCCGGGGCTGCGGTGGCACGCCAGCCCGTCCCTCGCGGGCCCGGATGGCGAAGTCGACCAGCAGGATGGCGTTCTTGGTCACCAGACCCATCAGCAGCACGATGCCAATGACCGAAAACATGCTCATGGAAGAGCCGAAGAAAAGCAGGGTCAGCACGACGCCGATCAGGGTCAGCGGCAGCGAGGTCATGAGCGCAAGCGGTTGCAGGTAGCTCTGGAACTGGCTGGCCAGGATCATGTAGATGAAGATCACCGCCAGGGCCAGGGCCGACACGGCGTAACCGAAGGACTCCTGCATGTTTTTGGTCGAGCCACCGAATTCGTAGCGATAGCCCGGTGGAAACGCGATGGCATCGAGCTCGCGGCGGATCTCGGCCGACACCTCGCCGGCTGAACGACCGAAGGCGTTGGCGCTGATGGCCACCTCACGTGTCATGTTGCGGCGGTTGATCTGGTTCGGTCCCCGGCCTTCGACCACCTCGGCCACCTGGCCCAGTTGCACCACCCGGGCGCTGCCATCGCTGGCCTGGCCGATCACCAGTGGCAGGCGCGCCAGGTCGGCCGTTTCCTGCCGGGCCTCGGGCGCAAGGCGCACGTTGACGTCGTAACTCTGGCCATCCGTGGCGCGCCAGTTGCCAACCGACTGTCCGGCCACCAGCGTGCGCAGGCTGCCCGCCACCGCGGCCGATGACAGACCGACATCCGACGCCAGCTCACGGCGAAGCCGCACGTCGACCGTCGGCTTGTCGGGCTTGATGCTGGCGTCAAGGTCCACCAGGCCGGCAATCGGACGGATACGGTCCAGCACCAGTGCCGTCAGGCGCTCGAGTTCTGCCAGGTCCTCACCCTGGATGGAGAATTCCAGCTGCTTGTTGCCACCGACCGGATCGAGCAGGCCTGCGTGGGTCACAGTGATGCCCGGCACGCTGCGCAGACGCTCGCGCAGACGCGCTGACATGGCGTCGGCGTTGCGGTCGCGCTGGTCACGGTCGACCAGGCGCACATAAACCGTGGCGTACATCTTGCCTTGGGCACTGCCGGTGTTGATGGTGGTCAGCGTGTAGCGGACCTCGGGGAATTCGCGCAGCACGGCTTCGACCTGCCGGGCTTTGTCCTCGGTGGCCTCCAGCGAGGAGCCCACCGGCGTATGGAAGCTCAGGCTGGTCTCGGAAAAGTCCGCCTTGGGCACGAACTCCGTGCCGAGAAGGGGCACCATGCCGATGCTGGCACCGAAAGTGACGGCCGCCAGCCCCAAGGTCGCGAGCTTGTGGCGCAATGACCAGCGCAGGGCCGACTGGTAGATCTCGGCCAGCTCGTCCTGGAACAGGTCGAAGCGGTGGGTGATGCGCCCGATGGTCCGGTCGTACAGGCTGCGCGGCTGCCACGGTTTGCCATGCTGCTCAATGGCAGGGTCGTGCCAGACCGAGGACAGCATGGGGTCGAGCGTGAAGCTCACGAACATGGAGATCAGCACCGCCGCCACCATGGTGATGCCGAATTCGTGGAAGAACTTGCCGATGATGCCGCCCATGAAGCCGATGGGCAGGAACACCGCCACGATGGACAGGGTGGTGGCCAGCACGGCCAGTCCGATTTCCTGCGTGCCGTCCATGGCTGCATCGAACGGGCGCTTGCCCATCTGGGCGTGGCGCACGATGTTTTCGCGCACCACAATGGCATCGTCGATCAGCAGACCCACCGACAGCGTGAGCGCCATCAGCGTGATCATGTTGATGGTGAACCCGAACAGGTTCATGAAGAAAAAGGTGCCGATGATGGCAATCGGCAGGGTCAGACCGGTGATGACGGTGGAGCGCCAGGAATTGAGAAACAGGAAGACGATGAGCACGGTGAGTGCAGCACCTTCGATCAGCGTCTGCCGGACGTTGGCCACCGACACCCGGATCGGACGCGAACCGTCAGCGATGGGTTCGAGCCGGACACCCGCTGGCAGCTCGGCCTGAAGGCTGTCGATGGTCGCCTGCAGGGCATCGACCACTGCGATGGTGTTCTCGTCCTGGGCCTTCTGCACCTGCAGCAACAGGGTTCGCTCGCCGTTGTAGAGAGCACGGCTCTCGACATCCTCGGTGCCATCCACCACCTCCGCCACCTGCCCGAGACGGATGGGGGTGCCACCGCGTCGCGCCACGATCAGTTCACTGAGATCCTTCGGATCTCGCACGCGCGAGACCACCTGCACCACGCGCTCGCGCTCGCCACTGTCGAGGGTGCCGACCGGCAGGTCCTGGTTGTCGGCGCGCAATGCGGCCACGACCTGCTCCGGCGTGACACCCAGCGCCTCCATGGCGGAAGGGTTCAGTTCGACGTTGACCGCGCGCCGTGTGCCGCCGACCAGGTTGACCGAACCTACGCCCCTCACGTTTTCCAGGCGTTTCTTGAGGGTCTGCTCGGCCCAGGTGGTCAAGTCGACCATGGATGGAGCGGCGGACCCTCCAGCCTGTCCCGACTGGCCCCCGGCGGCGACCGATTCGTCAGGCAGGACGGCGACGGACCAGATGGCCCGGCTGGCCGGATCGAAGCGCAGCACGCGCGGCTCGTCGACCTCATCACGCAGGGTGGGCCGCAGCGTGGCGATCTTCTCTCTCACATCGTCGGCGGCCTTGCGGCCGTCGACATGCAGCTGAAATTCCACGATGACCACCGACCGGCCCTCGAAGCTGCGGGAGGTGAGTGCGTTGATGCCGGCAATGGCGTTGACCGCCTCCTCGATCTTCTGGCTGACCTCGTTTTCGACGATCTCGGGCGACGCGCCGGGGTAGGAGGTGGTCACCACGACCACCGGAAAATCGATGTTGGGAAACTGGTCCACCTTCAGGCGCTGGAAGGCAAACAGGCCCAGCACCACAAATGCCACCATGACCATGGTGGCAAAGACCGGGTTGCGCAGCGAGACGCGGGTGAACCACATGGTGCCTGGCCTTCAGGGCTGACGGTCCTGGGGCAGCTTCACGGCCGTGCCCTCGCGCAGGGCACCGGTACCGGCGCGCAGCACCACGCTGCCCTCAGGCAGACCTTCGACGCCTGTCATGGGCTGATCGCCGACCAGACCATCGATCACCACGCGCACTGGCAGGTGCCTGACCTGGTTGTTGTCGACGACCTGCACATATGGCGCCGGCTTGTCGTTGCGGACCGTGCGCGCCGGCACGGCGACGGCTTGCTGGCCGCCGGTGACGATATGGCCTTTGGCAAACAGACCCTGTCGCAAGCCTGGCTGGGCGGGCAGGCGGAGGTAGATCAGCACTGCGCGGCTGCCCGCCTGAACGCTCGGGCTGATGCGGTCGACGGTGGCCTCCATTGGCTGGCTCAGCCCCTCGACCTGAAGCACAGCCCGCTGGCCGATGGTGACGAAGGCCGCATCCGAGGGGCTCAGGGCGGCCTCGATCTCGAATGCGGTCAGGTCGACCACCTCCAGGATGCGGGTGTCAACACCGACCCGTTCTCCATTCTGCACATAGCGTGCCGACACCTGGCCGTCCAGCGGTGATCGCAAGACGGTGTCCTGCAGGGTCTTGCGGGCGATGTCCAGTGCCGCCAGTGCGGCCTGGTGGCTGGCCTCTGCGGCCGACAGGTTGGCCTGGGATGTCTCCAGCGCGGTGGCCGAGATGAACCCCTGCCGGACCAGCGCCTGGTTGTTGTCGAAGGCGCGCCGGGCGATCTGCACCTGGGCCAGGGCCGAAGCGGCCTGCTGCTCGTTCTGTCGCACGCGGGCCCGCGCCTCGGTAGGGTCGATGCGGGCCACCTCTTCGCCTGCCCGAACGATATGACCTTCCCGTTTGCGCAGACCTTGCACTTCGCCAGCAACCCGGGCCTTGATGGCCGCCGTCTGCAGCGCCCGGACCGCACCTGAGACCGGTGCCGTGGTGGTGATGGTGAGCTTCTCTGCGGTGGCCAGATCCGCGGCGTCCAGGGCAAAGACGGGCGCCTGCTGCAGGGCCGCGGCCGCATCGGCGGCCGCCTGTTGCTGTGCAGACCGCCGGTCCAGGGCCTTCCAGACCCCCCAGCCGATGCCCAGGACCAGCAGGGCCAGAAATATCCAGAGTTTCCAGTGGGAGCGATGGGAGCTCATGATGACAAGGTGAGGGTGGTGTCAGGCGGCCGGGCGAAGCTGCATGCCTTCGAGCAGCAGCGAAGCCTGGCTGTCGATGAAGCGCAGCGGGTCGATGGATTCGTCCCGGGGGCAGCACGGGGCCAGCGAGTGCTTCCACATGATCAGGAAGATCATGGGCGCTATCAGGCTGTAGACGGCGTGGTCCAGGTCCATCGGACGGAACTCTCGCCGGTCGATGCCGCGCTGCAGGACACGACGGATCAGCTGATGTCCCGGGGTGATCACTTCGTGCTGGTAAAAGCTGGCGATCTCGGGGAACAGGCTCGCCTCGCTCATCACCAGCTTGGTGATACCGGCGGCTTGTGTCTGTCCCACCCGTTCCCACCACGAGTGCATGAGGTCGCGCACCAGCGAGGCGGTATCGCCTTCGAAACTCTGGATTTCGTCGTTCCACTCAGTGAAGCGGCCGGCTATGGTTTCGCGCACCACGGCCTTGAACAGCTCTTCCTTGCTGGGGAAATACAGGAACAGGGTGCCTTTGGACACGCCGGCTCGCGCGGCCACCTCCTCCACCCGGGTGGCGGCAAATCCTTTGTCGACGAAGAGTTCCAGTGCCGCTTCCAGCAGCTCGCCGGGTCGGGCTTCCTTTCGGCGCGCGCGGCGAACAGGGGGGGACGTTGAAGCAGCAGACATGTCGATATTTTACTGACCGGTTGGTTATTAATGTAACCGACGCGCAATACCCGTGTCCTCTGTGCCCCCGGACGGGGCCGCAGAGCGTCTTTCAGTGGGCGTGGTCCCGCTCAGTCCATGCGCATGCCAACCCGGGCGATGTGGCCCTGGCTGTCGAGGCGGCGGACGCTCATTTCGGCGTGACCCAGCGGAACGCTGTCGCCAATGACCGGTGGTCTGCCCAGCGTCTCCTGCATCCACTCGCCCAGGCTTTGCTGGCTTCCGGGAGGGATGGGCAGCCCGTAGAACGTGCACAGGCCCTCCATGGGCGTGGCCGCATCCAGCTCGAAGTCACCGAACACGCGCCGGGCCTCGGCCTCGTTGTCCATGTCCGGCAGCACCACGCCCAGACGGCGCGCACTCCAGGCAATGGTTGAACCCTGCAGCAGCAGGGAGGACAGCACGACCACGAAAGCCACGTTGAAGAATGTTTTGGCGCCTTCGACGCCGGCCATCAATGGGAACACCGCCAGCACGATCGGGACGGCGCCACGCAGGCCCACCCACGAGATGTAGCCGATCTCGCGGCGGGGGAAGTGCAGCGGCGCCAGGCACAGCCAGACCGACACCGGACGGGCCACCAGCATCAGCACCAGCGAAACACCCAGCGCCGGCCAGAGGGTGCGCAGGAGCTCGACGGGGGTGACCAGCAGCCCCAGCAGCAGGAACATGCCGGCCTGGGCCAGCCAGGCGTAGCCATCCATGGCCGAGAGCGAGGAACGGACCACCCGTTTGGCCCGGTTGCCAGCGACCACCCCCATCACATAGACGGCCAGAAAGCCCGACCCGCCCAGCCAGGTCGTGCCCGCAAAAAGGGCCAGTCCACCCGAGACGATCAGCAGTGCCCGGATGCCGCCTCCCACATCGTGGCTGCCGGCCAGGCGACGCAACAGCTCCGCGAGGCCGAAACCGCAGCCCAGGCCGAGTGCCGCTCCCCAACCGAACTGCTGCAGCAGGCTGCGCGCCACATCGAGCAGATCGACTCCCGTGCCGGCCCCGGGGTTGG
Source organism: Burkholderiales bacterium (assembly GCA_006227785.1). Classification (GTDB taxonomy): domain Bacteria; phylum Pseudomonadota; class Gammaproteobacteria; order Burkholderiales; family Burkholderiaceae_C; genus Hydrogenophaga. The sequence continues at coordinate 1,135 of SBFU01000392.1, read as the reverse complement.
CCTGCATGAACAAGGCGACTCCGATCAGGGTCAAGGTGAGGTAGACGGCCATCGGGTCGTTCATGCCGGATTCGATTTCCAGCGTGGCTGCCACCCGTTCATTCAGCTTGACGCCAGACGTCTTGAGCAGCGCAAACACGGCGGCGGCGTCGGTGGACCCGACGATGGACCCGAGCAGCAGGGCCATCGGCCAGCTCAGGTCCAGAAGCCAGCGGGCGGCCAGCCCGGTGATGGCCGCGCAGATCACCACCCCCAGCGTTGCCAGCAACATCGACGGCTTCAGTCCGGTGCGGAACGTGGCCAGGTCGGTGCGCAGCCCACCATCCAGCAGGATCACCGCCAGCGCCACGTTGCCGACCCAGAAGCTGACGGTGAAATTGTTGAACACCAGGCCGCCGGGACCGTTCTCGCCGGCCAGCACACCCACCGTCAGAAAGACGAGCAGGAAGGAGAAGCCGACGCGGGTCGAAAAAACGCCGGCCAGCACGCTGATGAAGACCAGCGCCGCAGCGACGAACAGGGGCAGACTGAGAAAGTCCAGGGACAGGGACATCGGTCGAAGCTAACAGAAATCAACGGTGCAGCATGACGCTGCCTGCAGATTTCGTGCCGTTTCGTGTTGGCAAAAAAAGGGCTGCCGATGGCAGCCCCCTTTTGCCGAAGAACCCTGAATCGCTCAGTTCGCAAACGCCGCGATCCCGGTGATCGCCCGGCCCAGGATCAGGGCGTGCACGTCGTGTGTACCCTCGTAGGTGTTCACCACCTCCAGGTTCACCAGGTGGCGGGCCACGCCGTATTCGTCGCTGATGCCGTTGCCGCCCATCATGTCGCGGGCCATGCGGGCGATGTCCAGCGCCTTGCCGCAGCTGTTGCGCTTGAGGATGCTGGTGATCTCGACGGCGGCGGTGCCTTCGTCCTTCATGCGGCCCAGGCGCAGGCAGCCCTGCAGGCCCAGGCTGATTTCGGTCAGCATGTCGGCCAGCTTTTTCTGGATCAGCTGGTTGGCGGCCAGCGGGCGGCCGAACTGCTGGCGGTCCAGTACGTACTGGCGGGCGCGCAGGTAGCAGTCCTCGGCCGCGCCCAGCGCGCCCCAGGCGATGCCGTAGCGGGCGCTGTTCAGGCAGGTGAACGGGCC
>SBFU01000424.1 GCA_006227785.1 Burkholderiales bacterium | reverse complement strand
CGACATGTGGTTGCTGCTGGCCGGCGCAGCGCTGTGGTGGCTGATGCAACACCATCCGGTGCACGACGCCTGGCTGGGCACCAAGCTGGGGCTGCTGGTGGTGTACGTGGTGTTGGGCTCGCTGGCCCTCAAGCGCGCGCGCACCCGGCGCGCCAAGGCGCTGTGCTTCGTGGTGGCGCTGGCCTGCGTGGCCTTCATGGCGTCCATCGCGCTGCAGCGGCATCCGCTGGGCTGGTGGGCGCCGTGACCCCGAAACCCGAAGCCAAGGCCATGAGCGCGGCGCTGGGCCGCCCCAAGCCAGCTCGCACCGCAGCCCGCAGGGCGGAGGTACCCCATTGAGCGCGCCGGTGCGCTGGCTGCTGTGGACGGCGGGCAGTCTGTCGCTGTTGCTGGGACTCATCGGGGTGGTGCTGCCCGGTCTGCCCACCACGCCCTTTGTGCTGCTGGCGGCAGCCTGTTACGCCAGGGCCTCGCCGCGTCTGCACACGTGGCTGCTCAACCACCGACTGACCGGTCCGATGCTGCGCGACTGGGAAACGCACCGCAGCCTCACGCGCCGAACCAAGACGGTGGCCGTGGTGTCGATGCTGCTGATGGTCAGCATATCGATCTGGAGCTTCCGGGGCCGGCTGGTCCTGCAGTTGGTGCTGCTGGCCCTGGGGCTGATCGGGGCCTGGGTGGTGCTGCGGATTCCGACGAGACGGGGTTGAGCTGGTGGTCGTGGATTCCCGCGTACGCGGGAGTCCACGGCAGAGCACACCTGAAAGAGTCCAGTGAAGAGCGGCACATCAGCGCTTCGACAGGCATAAGCCCCGCTTAATGCGGGAGGCACACCATGTGCTCCATGGTGTGCATGGGATGGCCAACGAGGCTGTCATGCAGACCAGGGAGTGTTTGCATCATGTTGCCTCAGCCAGTGACCGGTACAGCCAGTGAGCCAGGCCGATTTCCAAGCGGACCTTCGCTGTGTCTTGTGGAGACGGACGATGAGGCCCGCGCCGATATCGAGGCTTTTATTGCGCGTGTCTATGCGCGTCGCTACGGCGCGCGGGTCAGCCAGTTTGCGCCTTGCCTGGCGGGAATTCGCGATCCGCTCTCGGGCCAGTGGCTGGCGGCTGCCGGATTCCGGCGCGCCGATCAGGCGCCCCTGTTCCTGGAGCGCTATCTGGATGCGCCGGTGGAGGTGGTGCTGGCGCGCCACCAGACCCAGCCGGTACATCGGCATGAAATTGTCGAGGTCGGCCACCTGGCGGCCGAGCGGGCGGGCGCAGGGCGCCTGCTCATTCCCTTGCTGGGGCGGCATCTGGCCGGGGGCCCGAGCCGCTGGGTCGTCAGCACGCTGACGCAGGAGCTGCGGCACCTGTTCGTCCGCATGGGGGTCACACCGCTGGCGTTGGGCAGCGCAGACCCCGGCGCGGTCGGTGAGGGCCTGGCCGACTGGGGCAGCTATTACGAGCACCGTCCGGTGGTGCTGGCCGGGCGGCTGGATGCGGCCTTGCGGCTGATGCAGCGGCGTGGTGCCCGTGCGGCCGCACCCGCGGGAGGCTGGCAATGACCGTGGCCTTGCGGCATGTCGAGGGGGAGCTCACCCGAGACGCGCTGGACGCGATGGTGGAGCGACTGGCCGGGGAGCTGAGCCGGCGCCGCCTGCGCACCGTGGGCTCGCTGCTGGACAACGGACCGGCCTGGGTGGTGCTGGACCTGGCGCTGGCCCGCGCAGGCATCGTGCATGTGCCGTTGCCGCTGTTTTTCACCGCGGCGCAGATGCAGCACGCGCTGGCCGCCAGCGATGCCGACGGCCTGGTCACGTCGCCGATGGGGGCCATGCACTGGCCAGGCCTGAGCGCGCAAGGGGTGGAGGTGGCGGGGGAGACGCTGCGGCTGATCGGCCTGCCCGGACAGCCCCATGCCCTGCCCGAAGGCACCGGCAAGATCACCTTCACCTCGGGCACCACCGGGCAGCCCAAGGGGGTCTGCCTCAGCCAGCAGGGCATGCAGCGCATGGTGCAGGGGCTGGTGCAGGCCCTGGCCCCGCTGGACATCCGTCGCCACCTGTGTGCGCTGCCACTGCCGGTGCTGCTGGAAAACATGGCGGGCGTGCTGGCACCGTTGGCCCATGGCAGCGAGTGTGTGGTACTGCCACTGGAAAAGCTGGGTCTCTCAGGTTCATCCCGCTTTGATCCGGCGGTGTTCGACGCGGCGGTGCGTCAATGGGCGCCGTGCAGCCTGATCCTGTTGCCGCAGATGCTGCGCGCCTGGACCGTCTGGCTTGGAGCGAGCGGACAGCGCGCACCGGCGTCGCTGAAGCTGGTGGCCGTGGGGGGTGCCGCCGTGGGCGAGCGCCTCATCACATCGGCGCGCGCGCTGGGCATCCCGGCCTACGAGGGCTACGGGCTGTCCGAGGGCGGATCGGTCCAGACCCTGAACCTCCCCGGCGCCGACCGCCCGGGCAGCGCCGGTCGGGCCTTGCCGCACACGCGCCTGCGGGTGGACGAGATGGGGCAGATCCACATCGCTGGCAGCCTGATGGCCGGCTACCTTGGCGGGCAGGTGCTGACGTCCGAGTGGTGGCCCACCGGCGACATTGGCGAACTGGACGCCGACGGATTCCTGCATGTGCGCGGGCGCCTGCGCAACGTGCTGATCACCGCCTATGGGCGCAATGTGTCGCCCGAGTGGGTGGAGTCGGCCCTGCGGGATGAACCCTTGATTGCGCAGGCGGTGGTCTTTGGCGACGGCCAGCCGCAGCTGTCGGCGGTGCTCTGGAGCAGCCATGCCCAGGCCACCGACGCGCAACTGCACGACGCGGTGCAGGCCGCCAATGAAGGCTTGCCCGACTATGCGCAGATCGGACGCTGGGTCCGCGCCTGCGCGCCCTTTGATGCTGGCAGCGGCATGGCCACCACCAACGGCCGTCCCCAGCGCGAAGCCATCTACCAGCGCCACGCCGATGCCCTGGCGCTGACCACCGAGTGATTTTTCAGGAGAGACGTTGATGTCCTTTTATGCCCGATTGAACGAACAGTCCCAGCAGGCCCGGCAGCAGCTGCTGTCGGTGCCCATCATCCAGGGGGCGCTGCAGGGACGGGTGTCGCTGCCCAGCTACCTGGCCTTTCTGACCGAGGCCTACCACCATGTGCGCCACACCGTGCCCCTGCTCAAGGCCTGCAAGGCGGCACTGCCGGCGCGCCATGTCTGGCTGTACGACGCCATGGACGAGTACATCGAGGAAGAGCAGGGCCATGACGAGTGGATCCTGGACGACATCCGGGCCTGTGGTGGCGATGCCGAGGCGGTGCGCCATGGGCGACCGGCGCTGGCCACCGAGGTGATGGTGGCCTATGCCTACGACACGATTGCACGTGGCAACCCGCTGGGCTTCTTTGGCATGGTGCATGTGCTGGAGGGCACCAGCGTGGCGCTGGCCCTGATGGCGGCCGACCGCATCCAGACCGGGCTGGGCCTGCCCGATGCGGCCTTCAGCTACCTGCGCTCGCACGGCACGCTGGACCAGGAACACACCGCACACTTCGCGCTGCTGATGGACCGCATCGAGGATGTGGCGGACCAGACGGCCATCGTGCACGCGGCGCGCGCGTTCTACCACTTGTACGCCGACGTGTTCCGCAGCCTGCCGTTGCCGCAGGACACCACGGCTGCCGAGCCGGCGGGGGCCTGACATGCAATGGGCAGATACGCGCGTCCTCATGACCGGGGCCACCGGTGGCATTGGCCGGACCACCGCCCTGCACCTGCTGAAGCAGGGGGCCGCGGTGCTGATGGTCGGTCGTTCGGACCCGACGCTGGAACGGCTGGCCGGCGAATTCCGGTCCCTGGGTGTGCCGGCGTCCCGGGTGAAATGGGCGGCGGCGGACATCAACCGTCCCCTTGACCGTCAGCGGTTGGCCACCGAGGCCGAGCGGCTCGATTGCAATGTGCTGCTGCACGGCGCTGGATTGCCGGCTTTTGGCCGCCTGCAGGACGGGGCACCGGAGGACCTGGCTGCGGTGCTGCAGACCAACCTGGTGGCACCGATGCAGCTCACACAGGCGCTGCTGCCGCGCCTGTTGACCCTGCCGGCTGCGCGCATCGTGTTCGTTGGCTCGGTGCTGGGCAGCATCGGGCTGCCCGGCTTCAGCGTCTATGGCGCCAGCAAATTCGGTCTGCACGGTTTTGCACAGGCGCTGCGCCGCGAACTGGCGGACGGCCCGGTGAAGGTGCAATACATCGGTCCGCGCAGCACCGACACCGGTTTCAACGGCGAAGCTGTGCAGGCCTACAACCGCGCCACCGGCACCGCGCACGATGCGCCGCAGCAGGTGGCCGAAGCGATAGCGCGCCTGATCGAGGACGGTGCCGCCGAGCGCCTGCTGGGCTTTCCCGAGCGTTACGCGGCCCGTCTCAATGGACTGGTGCCGACCTGGCTGGATGGCGCTTTCCGCCGCCACCGGCAAGCCCTCGCCACCCCGGCCGCCGACCTGACGGCGGCGCGAACCTGAGCTTCACCCACTTTTCTGGAGTACCCCCCATGAACCCCTCTTCCTCCAACCGCCGCCAATGGCTGGTCGCTGCCGCAGCCGTGCTCTCGCTCTCTTCCTCCTGGCTGGCCCATGCCGCCGGGGTGGACGACGCTGTGCAGGAACTGCAGCAGGGCTGGGAGACCATCCGCTACCAGGCGCCAAGCCAGGAGCGCGAGAAGCGTTTCGAAGCGCTGGCCCAGCGGGCGCACAGCCTGAGCGAGACCCATCCGGGCAAAGCCGAGGTGCTGATCTGGGAAGGCATTGTGCTCAGCTCACTGGCCGGCGAAAAGGGCGGCCTGGGCGCACTGCCGCTGGTCAAGCAGGCCAAGACCCTGTACGAACAGGCCATCCAGATTGACGGGCAGGCACTGGGCGGCTCGGCCTACAACAGCCTGGGCGTCCTGTACTACAAGGTGCCGGGATGGCCGATCGGCTTTGGCGACAAGAAGCAGGCGCGCGAGCTGCTGCAGAAGGCGCTGGCCATCAACCCGCAGGGCATCGACCCGAACTTCTTCTATGGCGAGTTTTTGCTGGAGAACGGGTCGGCATCGGATGCCGTGCCCTATCTGGAAAAGGCCCTGCAGGCACCGGCCCGTCCCGGGCGGCCTCTGGCCGACCAGGGCCGGCGCGAAGAGGTCAGGCAGCTGCTGACCAAGGCCCGGGCTTCCTGAGCCGGTCCGGGGTGTCGGGCGCAGAGCCTCGTGGCTGATCCGGTGGTCGTGGATTCCCGCGTTCGCGGGAATGACAA
>SBFU01000431.1 GCA_006227785.1 Burkholderiales bacterium | reverse complement strand
TGACGCAAACTCTCCGGATGCCCTGTCGTTTCTCTCTGGCCCCGGCCCTGATGCTGCTTTTCCTGTCGCCCGCATCGGCGCAGGTGCTGGGCTCGCCTCTGGGTGCTCCGTCTGGAGCTTCGCCGGCGCCTCCCACTGCAACGGTGCCGCACGGCCAGGGGGCGGGTGTGCACAGCCCCCTGAGCCCGTTTGCACCGCTGCCCAGGCGCCAGGACGTGGTGCCCTGGTCGGTCCTCACCGACATCGGCACCCGGATCGAGAACCGGCGCATCGTGCCGGTCTACCCGTCCGCCGTGCGCCGTCTGAACCAGAAGACACAGCGCATCCAGGGGTTCATGATGCCGCTGGAGCCAGGCGAGCAGCAGCGCCATTTCCTCCTGTCGTCGGTGCCGCTGACCTGTTCGTTCTGCACCCCCGGCGGGCCCGAAAGCATGGTCGAGGTGCGAACCAAGGCGCCGGTCAGGTACAGCCTCGGAGCGGTGGTGGTCGAGGGCAAGTTCCATGTCCTGAGCAACGACCCCTACGGCCTGTACTACCGCATCACCGAAGCGGTGGGGGTCAAATGAACCTTTGCATCAGGGCCGGCGGGGTGGGAGTCTGTCCGGCCAGACCCATGTGAAGGGTCCATGCCCACAGCAAGGTGTAGGCCATCACCAGCAGCCACAAGCCCGCGCGCGCCCGTCGCAGGCCGGTCCCGGCCAGCAGCGCGCCCGCCAATGGGATGAGCTGCTGGGCATGGATGCCCAGGAAATGGGCTGGCCGCAGGTCGCCGCCAGAAAGGTGCCAGCCCACCACCGGCAATCCGGCGCCGTCGGGCGGCTGCAGACCGCCCAGCAGCCCACCGACGCCCGCTCCCAGCACAAAGGTGGCCACCAGACCGACCACGACCGCCTCGCGCCAGATCGATGCTGCCTGGCTTCGTCCATCCATCCAGATCTGCCAGGCGAGCAGGGGCTGGGTGGCGGTGAGCAGCAAGGCGCCCACACCCATGAGCGCATACATCACCTGGTGCAGCAGGGTGTCGGCGTTGTAGTGCGAAGCCTGGCCCCAGGCAGCCTGCCAGGTGATGTAGCCCACCTCGAACAGGCCGGTGGTGATGAGCAGGACCACCACCAAACGGACCAGCCGGGTGCCGCGGCGCCCGGGGGCCAGAAGACCGACAAACCAGGCCGTGGTGATCGAGAACAGACCCACCGAGGCCATGAACTTCAGGGGTTTGGTCCAGACGTTGACCTCGCGCAGGGTGCGTTCGTCCATGCCCCAGGCGATCAGCGTGGGCACCATGGCCAGCCAGAGTGCCAGGCCGAACCAGGTCAGCGCGGCCTGCCGCTGCAGCAGTTCCCGCCACACCCGCATCGGGAAACCGGCGCCAGAGGTCTGGGGCAGCGCCGGCATGGGACGCAATGGGAGGACGTGTTTCATGAATGGGCTCCAGGCTGAAAGGATTTCGCTTGATCGCCCTTGAGGACGTACGCCAGCAGGTAGCCGAGCAGACCAACCGGGCCAAGCATGAAGGTCAGCAGCATCAGCACCACCACCCACCCGTGGGCCACGCCCAGACGCGCGCAACGATGCGCAATCCAGGCACCGACAAACAGGTCAAAGGCGAGGTAGTGCAACCAGCCAGCGGTGAGCACGCCGGGCTGTCGAAACAGGTCCTGCACGTCCGCCAGGCTGCTGAAACCACCTTGACCGCGCCAGTGCGTGACCAGCATGACCAGGTAGGCGGCGGACAGCAGCAGCGGCAGGTACCAGCCGGTGACTCGCCAGACCCTTGGTGTCCATGCCGCTTTCGCGGGTGACAGGACCAGGGCCAACCAGCCGCAGGCGGCCAACGTGTTGCCGACCTGGAAGACAAGTTCGGGGGAGGGGGTCATGGCCGCGCCTCCTCAATAGCGCAGCCGGATGTCCAACTGGACACGCTGACCGGTCTCCAACTGGAACTGTGCCTCCTCCCAGCGCGGTGCCGAGAGGGCGCGCGTGCGGTTGTTCGACACCCCGTAACCTTCGGTGGGCAGTCCCAGCGCGTTGGTGTCGATGCGCTGGTTGCCGTTGGTGTCGTGTACCACGGCCACCGCGTAGCTGCCCGGCACCAGCGCATCGAAAACGCAGGTGGCTCTGGCCTGATCGATGGGTGCCATCACCGACCGAAGGGCTGCGCCATGGGTCATGGGAAATCCGGCCGGACCTTTGAACAGCTGGCAGCCGACCTGGCCGTCGTGGCCCTGGACAGGGCCGACCCTGACCTCCACCAATCCCGTGCCTTCGGCTCGGCCATCGGTCATGGTGGCAAGGCAAGCCAGACCCAGCAGCAGGGTCGGCATGGTTCGGGGCAAGGGGGTATCGCGCATGGTGTTCTCCGGGTGTGGCTGGACATTCACGGAACTCGGATTGGTGGACTTGACACTGTCAAGTTGTGGCGATGTTAGGATGAGGGCTTGACACTGTCAAGTCCATTTTTCAACCTGTTTTCGCCCCGCGCATGACATCCCGCCTGTCATCCGAACCGCCCGCCGGCGGCGCCGGCCTGCGTGAACGCATCCTCCTGGCGGCAGAACAATTGCTCGACGAAGCAGGACCGGGTGGCCTGTCCATGCGCGAGGTGGCCCGCCGGGTGGGTGTGACGCACCAGGCGCCCTACCACCATTTCGGCGACCGCGAGACCATCCTGGCGGAGCTGGTGACCCGAGGCCTGCGCGAACTCGCGGCCCGGCTGGCGCTGGCCAATGAGGGGCTGGCCGACGGCCAACCCGTCGAGGCCGCCATGGCCTCCGGCGAGGCCTATGTGGGTTATGCGCTGGACCATCCAGGCCTGTTTCGCGTGATGTTCCGCCCGGACCTGTGCGATGCCTCCCGGTTCGTGAGCGTCGAGCAGGCCGGTGAACAGGCTCACCGGGAGTTGTCCCACATGGTGGCCACCCTGTACGCCACCCGCGACACCGAGACACTGGCCCAGGTCTACTGGGCCCAGGTGCATGGTCTGGCGGTGCTGTTGCTGGATGGGCCCCTGGGCGCCATGACACCGGATACCGGTCAACGCCGTGCCCTGGCCCGGCAGGCGCTGACCGTGTTTGCCCGACAAATGCTGTCCCGTCCCCTCGGTGACTGAGGGCAGGGGGTGGCCGGGTACCATCGCCGCGGTGAACATCGTCTCCCACCCTGTTGTTGCCTCGCTGACCCCGGTTTTTTTGCTGATCGGGGCGGGTTACCTGGCCGGACGTCGCCAATGGATTGGCCAGTCGGCGGTCAAGGATCTGTCCAACCTGGTGTTTCTCCTGCTGATCCCGGCCCTGCTGTTCCGCACCATGAGTGTGGTGCGCTTCGAGACCCTGGACCTGCGGCCCATCCTGGCCTACTTCGTTGCCGCAATCGGCCTGCTGGCGGTCACCATCGTGTGGCGCGGCTTCAATTGCCGCAGCGTCGTGATGGCCCTGGCCGGTGTGTTCTCCAACATGGTGATGATCGGCATCACCCTGGTCGAGCTGGCCTACGGCAAGGCCGGCCTGGTCACGCTGCTGACCCTGGTGTCGGTGCACGCGCTCATTCTGCTGACCGTTGCCTCGGTGGTGCTCGAACTGGCACAGGCGCGCGAATCACGCCGGTCCGGTGGCGATACCCCGCACCTGCTGGCCACCGCGGCTTCGGCCATCCGGGGTGCCCTGATCCACCCGATTCCGTTGCCCATCATCTGCGGTCTGCTGTTCGCCCAGACCGGCTGGGTGCTGCCGTCGGTGGTGGACAAGCCGCTGCAACTGCTGGGCAGTGCCTTCGGTCCGATGGCCCTGGTGCTGGTGGGTGTGAGCCTGGCGCGGACACCGCTGCAGGGGCACTGGCGCGAGGCCCTCTGGCTGTGCCTGTCCAAAAATCTGGTGCTGCCCTTGCTGGTGGGCCTGAGCGCCTGGGCTTTTGGCATTGAGGGCCTGGCGCTGACGGTGATGGTCGTCGCGGCCGCCCTGCCCATTGGGGCCAATGTCTACCTGTTTGCGCAGCGCTACCAGGTGGTGCAGGCCTTGACCACCGCCAGCATGGGCCTGTCGACGGTGCTGGCCCTGTTCAGCCTGAGTCTGGTCATGCTGGTGATGTCGCTGCTCTGATTTTCCTGCGGACCGCACAGCCCCGGTCGACCGGGCACCTCAGTCCGGATCCGGCTGGCTGATCTTGCGCGCTTCCTCGATCTGGTATTCGAAGTAGTGCTGGATGCTGAAGGCCAGGGTGCCCATGAAGGCCACGGTGCCCACCAGCAGCGAAAACACCAGGCCGCCCACGGTCAGCCATTGCGTAGCGCCCGCCGGATGGTCGGTGGGCGCCGAGCCGTTGAACCAGCGGTTCCACTTGGGGCCGTCGCTCAACGCAAAGACGATGGCAGTCAGGCAACTGGCCGCGATGCTCACGCCCAGCAGCGGGATCAGCACCCACGACAGCTTGTCGTCCTGTCCGTAGGTGAGCACCCGCTCCACGCCCCACCAGCCCAGTGCGGTGGGCAACGGGTGCAGCCAGCCGATCCAGTCGCCCATGCCCCTGAGGTAGAAGCGGTGCAGCCCCAGCGTGCCACCCAGCAAGGCGAGCCAGACAGCGATGGTCTTGCTCTTGACCCTGCCGCTCATGTCGCAACCCCCGGATCCAAGGGGGGGCAGCTGTCGCCCTGGCCCAGGGTCTTTTGCATCAGCACGATGTCCAGCCAACGGTCGAACTTCCAGCCGCAGGACTGCACCACGCCCACCGGTTCGAAGCCCAGGGCCTTGTGCACGCCGATCGAACCGGCGTTGGCCGAGTCGCCGATCACGGCCATCACCTTGCGGGTGCCGCCGCGCTCAAGCACGGCCAGCAGTTCGGCCAGCAGGGCCTTGCCCAGCCCCCGCCCTGCGGCTTCGGGCGCCAGGTAGATCGAGTCCTCGACCGAAAACCGGTAGGCCGGGCGGGGCTTGAACCAGTTGCCGTAGGCAAAACCGAGCAGTTGGCCGGCGTCTTCGACCACCAGCCAGGGCAGACCCTTGGCCAGCACATCGGCGCGGCGCGCCCTCATATCGTCGGTCGAGGGCGGGGTGGTCTCGAAGGTGCCGGTGCCGTGCAGCACATGGTGCGCATAGATGCGGGTGATGGCGTCGATGTCGTCGTCTTGACTGGGGCGGATCAGGGGCATGTCGAATCGGGCGGCGAAGCCCGGAAAATCACGTTGAACTCGCGCAAAAACGGCGACCCTTGGCAGTTCGGGTCGCCGGGCTATAATTGCAGGCTTTGCAGCGTTTCGCTGGCCGGGTGGTCAGTCGGTGTCTCAGGCGCTGC
>SBFU01000259.1 GCA_006227785.1 Burkholderiales bacterium | reverse complement strand
CAGGCCCGGCACCAGCAGGAAAACAGCATGGTGTCCGGGGCCACCCACTCCTTGAGCCGCAAGATGGGTGACCACTGGGTTACCGTGATGGGTGAGGTGCCCCAGGCCACGCTGGAACAGTTTGCGCGGGTACTGGAGCGGATCCGCTGACATCCGCCCGTTCATGGCCCGGGCCGCGCTCCCCGGACCGACCACCCAAATGCACATCCCCCGACCCATCGGGGAACATGTATCAGGCATGTGTACTCTGTGTCTGCAGCACAGTCGTTTCCACTGCCATGGTGCCTGGAACGCACGGTTTTGACGTTCACACATCCGAGGAATAGCCGACATGAAGCACGCATCCCTGCACAACCGGACCCTGATCTCGCTGGCCGTTGTCGCCCTCTGGGCCGGCGGCCTGGTTTCCTCGCTGGCGCCATCGCCGGTCCAGGCGCAACCGGTGGGTGCTCCGCTGGTTCAGGGCCTGCCCGACTTCACCGCCCTGGTCGATGCGGTCGGTCCGTCGGTGGTCAACATCCGTACCCTCAGCCGCGCCAGTGAAACCAACAACGGCAACGGTACGCCAGATGAACAGATGCTGGAGTTCTTTCGCCGCTTTGGCATTCCGATTCCTCCCGGCATGACGCCGCGTGGTCCCCGACAGGAGCGGGGGCCGTCCGAAGAGGCGGTGCCGCGCGGGGTCGGCTCTGGGTTCGTGATCAGCGCCGATGGCTACATCATGACCAACGCTCATGTGGTCGAAGGGGCCGACGAGCTGCTGGTGACCCTGCACGACAAGCGCGAGTTCAAGGCGAGGGTTGTGGGCGCCGACCGCCGGACCGATGTGGCTGTGGTCAAGATCGAGGCCTCTGGCCTGTCTGCCGTGCGGCTGGGTGATGTCAACCGTCTGCGGGTGGGCGAGTGGGTGATGGCCATTGGCTCTCCCTTCGGTCTGGAAAACACGGTGACGGCGGGTATCGTCAGTGCCAAGCAGCGTGAGACCGGTGACTTCCTGCCTTTCATCCAGACCGATGTGGCGATCAACCCCGGTAACTCGGGCGGACCGCTGATCAACATGCGCGGCGAGGTGATCGGCATCAACAGCCAGATCTATTCGCGCTCGGGTGGCTTCCAGGGTATTTCGTTCGCGATTCCTATCGACGAGGCGGCCCGGGTGTCGGAGCAGTTGCGAACCGTCGGTCGCGTGACCCGGGGGCGCATCGGTGTGCGAATCGACCAGGTCAGCAAGGAAGTGGCCGAGTCGATCGGCCTGGGGCGTCCGCGAGGTGCCCTGGTCCGTTCGGTCGAGCCGGATTCGCCTGCCGCCAAGGCCGGTGTGGAGCCGGGCGACATCATCTTGAAATTCAACGGTCAGGATCTGGAGCGATCGGTCGACCTTCCCCGCGTGGTGGGCAATACGGCGCCAGGAAGTCGCGGCACGATGACGGTGTTCCGGCGCGGCGGGCAGCGTGACCTCAGTGTGGTGGTGGCCGAGCTGGAGCCCGAGCGGTCCCAGCCCGTGGCGCAGGCGCCGCAGGCCGCCCCGCCGTCCAGCAGCGGACCGGCCCAGGCGCTGGGGCTGTCCCTGGCCGATCTGACTGCCGCTCAAAAGCGGGAACTGGGCCTGCAGGGTGGTGTGCGTGTGGCCGCGGTCGAAGGAGCAGCGGCACGCGCCGGCTTGCGTGAGGGTGACGTGATCATGGCGGTGGCCAACACCGAAACCCCGACCCTCAAGGACCTGGAGACGGTGCTCGGCCGTCAGGACCTCAACCGTCCGGTGAACGTGTTGTTTCGCCGCGGTGAGTGGGCTCAGTACGTGGTGATCCGACCCCAAAGGTGAGTCGTTTGTTGACGCCGGGGTGAAACCCCGGGCCCGCCGGGGGTTATTGGGGAACGGTGGCCGTTTTGCGACACCGGCTTGCTGTCCGCTGGCGCGACGGCTGCCGCTGATAAGTTTGCGCTGGCTCACTTATGGCCCCTGGCCGAGGCCGGACTTCGGTAGAATCAGCGGTTTCGTGCCCCGATTCTTCGATTTGTTTCGCGCCACCGTTCATCATGTGAGAAGCGTTGCGCCATACAGACGATTCGTCCACAGGATATTCACAATTTGATTCTGGGGTCTGTGGATGACCTGTGATTTTTGCTCTGTGGTCCTGCTGCAACAGGGGGTTCGAGACGGTCTTCAGGTGTGCTGCGCCGGCTTTTTGCCTACAATGAAACCCCAACTATCGCAGTTGCCATTGATTGTTGGTTATGGGCGCGTCACCACCTGACGCGCCCTTTTTTTGTGGCGGGCCAAGCGCCCGCATCCGACCTGATTTCTTGATGAAGCACATCCGCAACTTTTCCATCATTGCCCACATCGACCATGGCAAGTCGACGTTGGCCGACCGCATCATCTCCCGCTGTGGTGGACTTTCGGACCGCGAGATGAGCGAGCAGGTGCTCGACTCCATGGACCTGGAGAAGGAACGTGGCATCACCATCAAGGCGCAGACGGCGGCCCTGCAATACAAGGCGCGCGATGGCCAGATCTACAACCTCAACCTGATCGACACGCCTGGACACGTGGACTTCTCGTACGAGGTGTCCCGTTCGCTGTCCGCCTGCGAGGGCGCACTGCTGGTGGTCGACGCCAGCCAGGGTGTGGAGGCCCAGACGGTGGCCAACTGCTACACCGCGCTCGACCTCGGCGTGGAGGTGCTGCCGGTCCTGAACAAGATGGACCTGCCTCAGGCCGACCCGGACAACGCCAAACAGGAAATCGAGGATGTGATCGGTATCGACGCGACCGAAGCGGTGCCGTGCTCGGCCAAGACGGGCATGGGTGTCGAGGAAATTCTGGAAATGGTGGTGGCCAAAGTGCCACCGCCACGCGGCAACCCCGACGGCCCGCTGCGCGCCATGATCATCGACAGCTGGTTCGACAATTACGTGGGCGTGGTGATGCTGGTGCGGGTGGTGGACGGGCGTCTGAACCGGGGCGACAAGATCAAGCTGATGGCGACCGAGGCGCTGTACAACGCCGAGAAGCTGGGCGTCTTCACCCCGCACAACGAACCTCGTGACGCACTGTACGCGGGCGAGGTTGGCTACCTCATCGCCGGCATCAAGGAGCTCAAGGCCGCCAAGGTGGGTGACACCATCACCGCCGTCAAGACCAGCAGCGGTGCCAACCTGGCGTTTGCCACCGAGCCCTTGCCAGGCTTCAAGGAGGTGCAGCCGCAGGTGTTCGCCGGGCTTTACCCGTCAGAGGCCAGCGAGTATGACCAGTTGCGCGACGCGCTGGAGAAACTGCAGCTCAACGATGCCGCCCTGCGCTACGAGCCCGAGGTGTCGCAGGCTCTGGGCTTCGGTTTTCGCTGCGGCTTTCTGGGGCTGCTTCACATGGAGATCGTGCAGGAGCGTCTGGAGCGCGAGTTCGATCAGGACCTGATCACCACCGCGCCCAGCGTGGTGTACGAAGTGGTCAAGGGCGACGGCGAAGTGATCATGGTGGAGAACCCGTCGAAGATGCCCGATGTCGGTCGCATCGAGGAAATCCGTGAACCCATCGTGACAGTGCACCTGTACATGCCGCAGGAGTACGTGGGTCCGGTGATGACGCTGGCCAACCAGAAGCGCGGCGTGCAGATCAACATGGCCTACCACGGCAAGCAGGTCATGCTGACCTACGACATGCCATTGGGTGAAATCGTGCTGGACTTCTTTGACAAGCTCAAATCCGTCAGCCGGGGCTATGCGTCCATGGACTACGAATTCAAGGAGTACCGTCCCTCCGACGTGGTCAAGGTCGACATGCTGCTCAATGGCGAGAAGGTCGATGCCCTCTCCATCATCGTGCACCGCACCCAGGCTCAGTACCGCGGTCGGGCGGTCGCGGCCAAGATGCGTGAGATCATCAGTCGCCAGCAGTTTGACGTGGCCATCCAGGCGGCCATCGGTGGCAACATCATTGCGCGAGAAACCATCAAGGCGCTGCGCAAGAACGTGCTGGCAAAATGTTATGGCGGTGACATCACCCGCAAACGCAAACTGCTCGAAAAACAGAAAGCTGGCAAAAAGCGCATGAAACAGATCGGATCGGTGGAAGTGCCACAAGAGGCGTTCCTGGCCATTCTTCAGGTGGAAGAGTGATGCAGGGCACCATGAGCGCGGTCACCGCGGTGGTTCTCGGGGCTTTCGGCCTTTACGTGGTGGCTTTCGTGATGGGCGCGGTCGAAGGCAACTTTGCTCTGGTGCTCATGCTGGCCACGCTGATCACCGGGATTTACTGGCTGGCCGAGAAACTGGTTTTCCTTCCGCAGCGCCGACGGGCTGCCCAGTTGCTGCTGGACGAGCACCATGCACGCACGGCTGCCTTGCGGGCCCAGGGCTTCAGCCATATTGAAGGCGATGTCGAGCAGGCGCGCCAGAAAGTGCTTTCGCAGCCCTGGTGGCTGGACTGGACGGCCGGTCTTTTTCCGGTCATTCTGGCCGTGTTCGTGTTGCGGTCCTTCTTGTTTGAGCCGTTCAAGATTCCCTCTGGCTCCATGATCCCGACCCTGCGTGTGGGCGATCTGATCTTGGTCAACAAGTACCACTACGGTATCCGCCTGCCGGTGTTCAATCACAAGATCATCGACAACAACGAGCCCCGTCGTGGCGATGTGGTGGTGTTTCGGTACCCGCCGCAGCCCAGCCTGGATTACATCAAGCGCGTGGTGGGCCTGCCGGGTGACGAGGTGGCGTACCTGAACAAGCAGTTGTCCGTGAACGGACAGCCCGTGCCGCGCGAGGCCCTGCCGGAGTTCTTCGACAGCGACAGCATGCGGTATGCGAATCAGTACGGCGAAACGCTGGATGGCCGCCGCTACCTCACGCTCAATGACAGTGACCGGCCTTCATTCATTCCCGGCGCGAGCGAATTCCCGTTCAAGGACCAGTGCCGTTACTCGGTCGAGGGTGTCGTCTGTAAGGTGCCCGAAGGGCACTACTTCATGATGGGCGACAATAGGGACAATTCGCTTGACTCGCGTTATTGGGGCTTCGTTCCCGAGGCCAACATCGTGGGTCGTGCTTTCTTTGTCTGGATGAATTTCGGCGACTTGGGACGGATCGGGTCGTTCGAATGACTGTTGTTCCCTGTTCCGACCGGAGTAACCACTGATGCGAACCCAACACCAGCAACGCGGCCTGACCTTCATCGGCCTTCTGTTTGTCGGCATCATCCTGGCCTACGTCGGGGTGGTGGTGGCTCAGGTGGTCCCCACCTACATTGAGTTCATGGCGGTCCAGAAAGCGACGGACAAGTCGGCTGCAG
>SBFU01000256.1 GCA_006227785.1 Burkholderiales bacterium | reverse complement strand
CAGCGTCTGCCTGCTGGTGCAGGTCGAGACCATCGACGCGCTGGCACAGATCGAGGCGATCGCGGCGGTCGATGGCATCGATGGCGTGTTCATCGGTCCGGCCGACCTGGCGGCATCGATGGGCCACCTGGGCGCGGCCGAGCTGCCGGAGGTGGTCAACGCCATCAACGACGCCATCCGTCGGGTTGTCGCCATGGGCAAGGCGGTCGGCATCCTGGCGGTGAACGAGGCCCGCGCACGCGAATGCATCGACATGGGCGTGCGCTTCGTGGCGGTCGGCGTCGACACCTCGCTGATGGCCCAGGCGGCCCGGGCACTGTCGGCACGTTTCAAGACGGCCGCCCCCACCCAAGCGTGAGCAAGGCCATGGACCTCACGACATTGCGTGCAGCGTTCGCCGGCCGGCTGTTCACCGAGCCGACCGACATGGCGCCCTACCTGACCGACTGGCGCCGCAAGTGGACCGGGCAGGCCCTGGCCGTGGCGCAGCCCGACAGCGCTGCCGACGTGGCCGCCGTGGTTCGCTGGTGCCACGATCATCGTGTACCGGTCGTGCCCCAGGGTGGCAACACCGGCCTCTCGGGCGGCGCCACGCCCGACGGCAGCGGGCGGGCGCTGGTGCTCTCGCTCACGCGCCTCAACAAGGTGCGCCGCATCGACGCGGTCAACAACACCATCGAGGTCGAAGCCGGCGTCACCCTGCTGCAGGTGCAGGAAGCGGCGCGCGAAGCCGAGCGCCTGTTTCCGCTCAGCCTCGCTGCGGAAGGCAGTTGCACCATCGGCGGCAACCTGGCCAGCAACGCGGGCGGCGTGCAGGTGCTGCGCTACGGCAATGCCCGCGATCTGTGCCTGGGGCTGGAAGTGGTCACCGCCTCAGGCGATCTGTGGGACGGCCTGCGCGGCCTGCGCAAGGACAACACGGGCTACAGCCTGCGCGACCTGTACATCGGCAGCGAAGGCACGCTGGGCGTGATCACCGCCGCCACGCTCAAGCTGTTCCCCCTGCCAGCGGCGCAGGTGGTGGCCTTTGTGGCCGTGCCTTCGCCCGCCGCAGCGGTGGCCCTGCTGCAGCAGGCGCAGGCGCAACTGGGCGCCGCGCTCACCGCCTGCGAGCTGATGAGCGACACCTGCATCGGTCTGGTGGAAAAACACGTCGAGTCGGCGCGGCTGCCATTGGACCAGCGCTCGCCGTGGTACCTGCTGATCGAGGTCAGCGACACGCAGAGTGAAGCCCATGCCAACGAAGCCCTGGAGTCGCTGATGGAGCAGGCCTTCGAACACGAATGGGCGACCGACGCGGTGGTGTCGCAGAGCCTGTCGCAGTTCCAGGCGCTGTGGGCGCTGCGGGAAGACATTTCCGAATCCCAGGGCGCCGAGGGCAAGACCATCAAGCACGACATCGCGCTGCCCATCTCCGCCATCGCCGACTTCATCGAACGCACCGACGCGCAACTGGCCAACGCCTTCCCCGTCCAGCGGCTGGTGGTGTTCGGCCACGTGGGCGACGGCAACCTTCATTACAACCTCTCGCCCGCCGAGGGCGACACCGACAGCGCCCGCTTCACCGCGCTCGAAGAGCCGGTCAACCGCCTGGTGCACGACGCGGTGAACGCGTTCGACGGCTCCATCTCGGCCGAACACGGCCTGGGCGTGCTGCGCCGCGACGAGTCCGCCCGCTACAAGTCCTCCGCCGAGCTGGCGCTGATGCGCGCCGTCAAGCAGGCGCTGGACCCCCACAACCTGATGAACCCTGGAAAGGTCCTGCCATGAGCCGCATGCTCGAAGTCGCCGGCGTCGCCGTCTCACCCGATCACTACATTGGCGGCCAGCGCATCGCCTCCGACAAGACGTTCGAGATCTTCTGCCCCATCGACCAGCAGGTGCTGGGCCACATCAGCGAAGGCACGGCCGAGCATGTGGAGGCCGCCATCGTGGCCGCCCAACAGGCGTTCCCTGCCTGGAGCGCGCTGAGCGCCGCCGAGCGCAAGCCCTACCTGGACCGCTTTGCCGAAGAGATCGGCAAGCGCGCCGATGCCCTGTGTCTGCTGGAGAGCAACGACGCGGGCGTGCTGCTCTCGCGCATGCGCCACGGCGTGGTGCCGCGCGCCATGCTCAACATCAGCTGGTTTGCCCAGCATGCGCTTGACCTGCAGAACCGGCCCATCGAGACCGAACAGGCCCACCACATCGTGCGCCACGACCCCGCCGGTGTCGTGGTGGTCATCACGCCATGGAACGCGCCCCTGATGCTGTCCACCTGGAAGCTAGGTCCGGCGCTGGCCGCGGGCAACACCTGCATCCTGAAACCACCAGAGTGGGCGCCGCTGACCTGCTCGCTGCTGGCCGACGCCGCCCACGCGGCGGGTCTGCCACCGGGCGTGTTCAACGTCGTGCAAGGCACGGGCGCTAACACCGGCGCCAAGTTGGTGAGCGACCCGCGCATCGCCCGCGTGTCGTTCACCGGCAGTGTGCCCACGGCCAAATGGATCGCCCAGTCCGCCGGTGCCAACCTGGTGCCCTGCAGTCTGGAGCTGGGCGGCAAGAGCCCCTTCATCGTGCTGGAAGACGCCGACATCGACAGCGCCGCCGCCACCGGGGCGCTGATGTACCGCAACGCCGGGCAGGTGTGCCTGGCGGGCACCCGGTTTCTGGTGCATGAAAAAGTGGTCGACGCCTTCATCGCCACCATGCGCGCCTACGTGGAAAAACTCGTCGTGGGCGACCCGCGCGATGAGACCACCGAGGTGGGGCCGGTGATCCACCCGAAACAGGTCGAACGCGTGCTGGGCTTCGTGGAACGTGCGGTGGCCGCCGGCGCCCAGGTGCTCTGGGGTGGAGCTGCGCACCCGTTTGGGGCCCAGTACATCCAGCCCACCATGATCACAAATCTCCAGCAGTCCGACGAGATCGTGCAGAACGAAGTGTTCGGCCCGGTGCTGACGCTGCAGACCTTTGCCAGCGACGATGAGGCCATCACGCTGGCCAACGGCACGGACTTCGGACTGGGTGGGGTGTGCTACGGCGAGACCGCCCACGCCACGGCGGTGGCCGAGCAGGTGCGCACGGGTTTCATCTGGGTCAACAGCTTCGGCATCCGCGACCTGGCCGCGCCGTTTGGCGGCATCAAGCGCAGCGGCATCGGCCGCGAAGGTGGCGACTGGAGCTTCGAGTTTTTCTGCGACGTCAAGGACGTCGTGGTACCCAAGAAACCCTTCAAGGCGAGCTTCAGCCACCGCTGAGTTCGCACCGCATTGGCCTTTCACCACAACAGGAGACACACATGAGCCAACACCCCATGAACCGACGCGAGTGGCTGGGCGCAGGTGCAGCGCTCGGGCTTGGCAGCCTGGCGCTTGCCGGTTGCGCTGTACCGGGCACCCAGTCCATCACCGGCGTCACCGGAGAGACGCCGGTTGCCACCGTGGCACAAGGCCAGCTCAAAGGTCGGCGAACCGGTCAGGTGCTGACCTTCATGCGCGTGCCGTATGCGGCCAACCCTTACGTTGCCAGCAACCGGTTCAAAGCCCCGCAGCCGATGCCCGCCTGGTCCGGTGTTCGCGATGCATCCAGCGCCGGTCCCATGCCACCGCAGCCGTCCCGCGCGCCAGGTGGTGGCCTTGCCGGCGCCCCCGACGACCTCACCATGAACATCTGGGCGCCAGCGAACGCCAGGAATGCCCCCGTGCTGGTCTGGTTGCCCGGTGGCGCGTTCTATCGCGTCAACGCCAGCGAGACCTGGTATGACGGCACCGCGTTCGCCCGCGAGGGTGTGGTGGTGGTGACGGTCAACTACCGGGTGGGCATCGATGGCTTCATGTGGGTCGACGGCATGCCACCCAATCGGGGATTTCTGGACCAGGTGGCAGCCCTGCAATGGGTCAGGCAGAACATCGCGGCCTTCGGGGGCGATGCTGGCAATGTCACCCTGGCCGGGCAGTCCGCTGGCGCCCAGAGCGTGATGGTCCTCATGGGCATGCCTTCGGCAAAGGGGCTGTTCCACAAGGCGATCGCACAAAGCCCGCCGCAGAACCACTTCACGCCTGAACAGGCCCGGCGAATCGCTGCCGCCACCGCTGGCGAGCTGAAGGTCGATCCCACCGCTCAGGCCCTGGCGGGCGTGCCCATGACGGTCCTCATCACCGCCACCGAACGTATGGTGACCGACCTGCGCGATCGCGCCAAGTGGGGCCCCATCGGTGGTCAACCGCCCTACCTACCGGTGGTGGACGGCAACGTGGTGACTGCCCCCCCGCTGGCCTCACTGACGCGGCATGCACGCCGGGATATGCCTTTGCTGATCGGCAGCACCGACGACGAGGCGCGCTTGTATCTGGTTCCCGGCGGCACCATCGACCGCATTCCGGCGCAGGCATTCGCGGCCGCGATCAGGGGCGCCCAGCTGCCCGAAAACGCCGCGCTGGTCTATGCCCAGACCCGGGCTAACGCCTCACCTGGCGACATGCTGGCCGCCTTTGAGTCCGACAGCACCTTCCGCATACCCGCACTGCGCTTCGCGGAGAACCGCGTGGCCGCTGGCGCGCCGACATGGAACTACCACTTTGCCTGGCAGTCGCCTGGGTTCGGCGGGCGTCTGGGCGCGGGTCACGTGGTGGACGTGCCTTTCGCGTTCAACACCCTGGGCAGCACGCAGGCCGGGCCCTTCATCGGCGGTGTGGGCCACCAGCCCCTGGCCGACACCATGTTCGGCCACTGGCTGCGATTCGTGAAAACCGGCGATCCGGGCTGGGCCCGCTACGAGCTGAGCACACGCCCGACCATGCGCTTTGACACCACATCGTCTGTGGTTTCGGACCCGCTGTCCGAACGGCGTCAACTTTGGGCAGCGAAGAAGTTCAACTGACCCGCTGCCACGACGCAGCCATAGGAGTACCCCACATGGGACAAATCGTAGGCGCCGCCGTGGTGTCGCACCACCCCGGCCTGATGCAATGTGAAGAATTCCGCGTGCTCCAGGGCGCCGGGGCCGACTCGGACCTGATCCCGGGCTACGCCCGTTTGCGCCAGAAGATCCAGGACGCCGCACCCGACGTCGTGATGATCTTCGACTCGCACTGGTTCACCACCGGCTACCACCTGGTCGATGGCGGGGAGCGCTACAGCGGCACCTACATCTCCGACGAGATGCCCTGGTACCTGCATGGCGTGCCTTACGACTACCGCGGTCATCCCGAGCTGGCACTGCAGATCGAAGCGGTGTCGCGCGAACGCGGCGGCTTCAACCGTGTGATTGCCCACCCCGACCTGGGTCGCCAGTACGCGACCATCAACCTGGTCAAGCAGCTG
>SBFU01000448.1 GCA_006227785.1 Burkholderiales bacterium | reverse complement strand
TGATGGGCGGACCGCCGGCGTGGGCAACGAAGCTGGTGAAGCCCGATGTGGCCGTGAGAATGAAGCCGACCCACCGTGGCGGTGGTGCGCTGTCGGCCCGCGGCGGGAACAACAGGCGCTGGGCCAGAAACAGCAGGGTGAAGCCGCCGACGATGCCCGCCACCACACGGGCATCGAGCGAACGGAACAGCAAGGTGCCGATGACAATGCCCAGCAGGCCGGGCAGCAGCAGGAAACGAAGCAGGCGCCAGTCCACGTGGCGGCGAAACGCGGCCATGCCCATCAGGTCCATCACCAGCAGGATGGGCATGAGGATGGCCGCCGCCTGGGGTACCGTGACCGCCAGCGCCATCATGGGCACCGCCAGCGAGCCGAATCCCGATCCGAATCCGCTCTTGCTCATGCCCAGCAGCAACACCGCCGGTATCGCCACGGCGTAGAACGCGGGATCGGTGATCAGGGGCAGCGAGGTCATGGACAATGGTCGGATGCCGAATGTTCAACTCTGGGGTGAGACCCTGCGCCTGCTGGTGGAGATCGCCGCCACGGCCGCTTTTGCGCTATCGGGCATTCTGGAAGGTGCTCGCAAGCGGCTGGACGCGGTGGGCGTGTGCGTGGTGGGGTTCCTGGCGGCGTTTGGTGGCGGCACGCTGCGCGATCTGCTGCTGGACCAGCGCCCCTTCTTCTGGGTCAGGCATGTCGAGCTGCTGTGGGGTGTGCTGGGATTGTGTGTGCTGGCCATGTTCTTCTTGCGCAGTCGGCATTTTGCACCGACGGAAAAAGCCATCCAGTGGCCTGACGCGCTGGGTCTGGGGCTGTTCGCGGCCACGGGTGTGCACCAGTCCCTGCTGCTGGAACTGCCTGCCCTGGTCGCGGTCATCATGGGCCTGATCACCGGCGTATTCGGCGGTGTGCTGCGCGATGTCGTCTGCAACGAGATTCCCAACGCGTTTCACGACCACCGACCCTACGCCCTGTGCGCCTTTGTCGGCGGCTGGGTCTATGCAGGTCTGTGGCAGGTGGGAGCGCCGGGCTGGGTGGCGCTGGTGGCCTGCGTTGGCGTCACGGCCGGCCTGCGGGGGCTGGCTCTCTGGCGCAACTGGCAGTTGCCTTCCTGGAAGACGTAGGGCCCTCACGCTTAAACAAGGCCCCCACGCTCCGCCGCTGCGCGGGTCGCTGCCCCCCGAGGGGGCACGAATTCAGCTTGGGGCGGCCCGGCGCTGAATTCATAGCCCCCACGCTCCGCCGCTGCGGTGGCTGGCCAATATCCCGTCACACCCGCGCAGGCGGGTGTCCACGAGAGCAGACCACGGTATGCCGTGGCGCGCGTGGGCTCCCGCTTTCGCGGGCGTGACGGAATGGGTGCGGGCGTGACGGAAGCCGTGATCCGGGGTCTGCGGTCGGTCACACTTTCTCTATCACCAGTGCGATCCCCTGCCCGACGCCAATGCACATGGTGCACAGCGCGTAGCGGCCACCGGTGGCGTGCAGGCGGTTGACGGCGGTGGTGGCCAGGCGGGCGCCGCTGGCGCCCAGCGGGTGACCCAGGGCGATGGCGCCGCCCCAGGCGTTGACGCGTTCGTCATCGTCCTTCAGGCCCAGCATGCGCAGCACGGCCAGCCCCTGGGCAGCGAAGGCCTCGTTGAGTTCGATCACATCCATTTGTTCAAGCTTCAGGCCGGTCAGCGCCAGCACCTTCTCGGTGGCAGGCGCCGGGCCGATGCCCATCACACGCGGTGGGACTCCGGCGGTGGCCATGCCGACGATGCGGGCCTTGGGCGTCAGGCCTTGCCTGGCGGCCGTGGCCTCGTCGGCCAGCAGCAGCGCGCAGGCCCCGTCGTTCACGCCACTGGCGTTGCCCGCCGTCACCGAGCCGTCAGGGCGGACCACACCTTTGAGCCTGGCCAGCGCCTCCAGACTGGTCTCGCGCGGATGCTCATCGGTGTCGACGACGACCGGATCGCCTTTTCGCTGGGGAATGGTGACCGGGCAGATCTCGCGCGCCAGGTGGCCGGCCTTGATCGCCGCCACCGCCTTGAGCTGGCTGGCCAGGGCCATGCGGTCCTGGGCTTCGCGCTCGATCTGGTGGTCCACCGCCACGTTCTCCGCCGTCTCAGGCATGGAATCCACGCCGTACTTCTCTTTCATCAGCTTGTTGATGAAGCGCCAGCCGATGGTGGTGTCGTAGACCGCGTTGGCACGGGAGAAAGCACTCTCGGCCTTGGGCATGACAAAGGGCGCGCGGCTCATGCTCTCGACACCTCCGGCGATCATGAGCGTGGCCTCACCGGCCTTGATGGCGCGCGCGGCCGTGCCCACCGCGTCCAGTCCGGAGCCGCACAGGCGGTTGATGGTGGCGCCAGGCACCTCGTGCGGCAGGCCGGCCAGCAGACTGCTCATGTGGGCCACGTTGCGGTTGTCTTCACCGGCCTGGTTGGCGCAGCCGTAGATGACGTCGGTGACGGCGGCCCAGTCGACACCCGGGTTGCGCGCCATCAGGGCTTTCAGGGGCACGGCACCCAGATCGTCGGTGCGAACCGAGGAAAGCGCCCCGCCGTAGCGCCCGATGGGCGTGCGGATGGCGTCACAGATGAAGGCTTGGGTCATGGAAGGTCTCCGTTATGAGGGTGGTATTCGGGGCACCGGCAGGCGTCTGCACTGAAACTCAGGATGGTTTCGCAAAACATGCAGGATAATGCATTTATGTTCAGTCCATCCCAAGCCGACGTCCGACGGTTCTTCTGCGGCGTGTTCGAAAAGCAACGCCAGGGTCAGCCCATGGAAGCGATCGAGACCCTGGCAGCCCAGTGGATGGCCGAACATCCCGAGCATCACCCCGAGTTTGGCGATGTCGAAGCCGCCCTGGCCCGCATGGGTGAGCAGAACAGTTCGGGGGCCAACCCTTTCCTGCACCTGTCAATGCACCTCTCGATCAGCGAGCAGTGCAGCATCGACCAGCCCCCCGGCATACGCCAGGCGGTGGAGCTGCTGGCGGCCCGGCGGGGCGATCTGCACGCGGCCCACCATGAGGTGATGGAGTGCCTGGGCCAGATGATCTGGGAAAGCCAGCGCGCCGGCCGCCCCCCCGACGGCCAGGCCTACATCGAAGCCGTGCGCCAGCGAGCCACCAAGGACTGAAGTCCAGCCCTGAACCAAAAAAAGGCACGTGCCGAAACACGTGCCTTGATCCGGAGGCACCGTGGAACCGGCTCAGCCGGGCCACAGGTGCCGTCCCCTTTCAAGCGCCGCCCTGCGGCACGCCAGATAGTGGGGAAGCCGCGTCAGCGGCGCAGGGGGGCGTTACCTGAACCTCGACTGCGGCACGGTGCGCAGCTCACCTTCAACGGTGGACAGGTAGCGCGCCATCTGGCGCATTTCGGCCGGGGTGAACTGCTTGGCAATGCCGCCCATGATGGCGTTGTTGCGGCCCACCACGTTGTTGCCCTCGACCGTGTAGGACTTCAGTGCCACGAACAGGTAGTCGGCATGCTGGCCAGCCAGCTTGGGGTAGCTGGGGTCGATCGGCTTGCTGAAGTTGGCGCCATGGCACGACGCGCAGGCACCGCGTTCGATCAGTGCAGCCACCTCGACGGAAGGGGCGCGAGGCGTCTCGGGCGCGGTGGTGTTGGCGTGCGAGGCGTAGAAGGCACCCAGATCGGCCATGTCCTCGTCGCTCAGAGAGCCTGCAATGCCGCGCATGGAGGGGTGTTTGCGGTCACCCTTGCGGTAGGCCTTGAGCGAGGCAACGATGTACTCTGCGGTCTGGCCGGAAATCTTCGGGACTTTGTGGATTTCGGGGAAGCTGTTCTGGTAGCCCGGAATGCCGTGGCAGCCGATGCACATCTCGGCTTTCTGCTTGCCGGCCTCAACGTTGCCCTGGGCGTGCGCAGCCACAGCCACTGCGGAGAGCGTCGCAGCGGCGACAACGGTACGGACGATCGTGGACAACGTTTGATTCATTTTGCAAGCACAATGAAGAGGACGATTGATAAAAATCAACAGACGATTATATAGACTCGCCCATCAGCGTCCGCTTATTGAATACCCTAGGCCGCCTCCCCGGCCGGCTTCCCCCAAGGCAGTACTCCGCATGAAATTCCAAGGCTCCGAAAACTACGTCGCCACCCAGGACCTGATGCTGGCCGTCAACGCGGCCATCACGCTCAAGCGACCCTTGCTCGTGAAAGGAGAACCGGGCACCGGCAAGACCATGCTGGCCGAAGAGGTCGCGCAGGCGCTTGATATGCCATTGCTGCAGTGGCACATCAAGAGCACCACCAAGGCCCAGCAGGGTCTCTATGAGTACGACGCGGTCAGCCGCCTGCGTGACAGCCAGCTCAACACCAGCGACAGTGCTGAACGGGTCAAGGACATCCGCAACTACATTGTTCAGGGTGTTCTGTGGCAGGCCTTCACGGCAGACCGTCCGGTGGCGCTGCTGATCGACGAGATCGACAAGGCAGACATCGAGTTTCCGAACGACCTGCTTCGGGAACTCGACCGCATGGAGTTCTACTGCTATGAAACGCGCGAGCTGATCAAGGCCAAACACCGGCCGCTGGTCTTCATCACCTCGAACAACGAGAAAGAGCTGCCCGACGCCTTCCTGCGCCGCTGCTTCTTCCATTACATCAAGTTCCCCGATGCGGACACGATGAAGCAGATCGTGAACGTGCACTTCCCGGGTCTCAAGGACGAGCTGCTGACAGTGGCGATGAAGACCTTCTACGACGTGCGCAACCTGCCAGGGCTGAAAAAGAAACCATCGACCTCCGAGCTGATCGACTGGCTCAAGCTGTTGATGGCCGAGGACATTCCGCTGGAGGCCCTGCAGAGTGCCGACAACAAGGTGTCGATCCCTCCGCTGGTGGGGGCACTGCTGAAGAACGAGCAGGACACCACGCTGTTCGAGAAGCTGGTGTTCATGAACCAGAGGAACCGTTGATGTTCGTGCAACCCGTCGTTCTGCGCGATCACGGCGTCCGGCTGGAGCCGCTGTCGACGGCGCACGAGGACGGACTGCGCGCTGCTGCAGCCGATGGTGAACTGTGGAAGATCCGGGTCACTTCGGTGCCGGAACCCGAGAACACCCGCGCGTACATTGAAACTGCCCTGCAGATGCGGGCCGAAGGGCATCGCCTTGCATTTGCCGTCATCGACGAACCTTCCGGGCGCGTCGTGGGCAGCACCAGTTACCACGACGTTCTCCCTGCTGTCCGGCGCGTCGAGATCGGCTACACCTGGTACGCACGGTCGGTGCAACGCAGCCACATCAACACCACCTGCAAGCTGCTCATGATGGGTCATGCCTTCGACGCCCTGGACTGCGCGGTGGTGGGCTGGCGCACCGACAACTTCAACTTTGCCTCGCAGCGCGCCATTGAGCGCCTGGGGGCGAAGAAGGACGGCGTGATCCGTGGTCATGCCCTGCGCCGGGACGGCACGGTACGCGACACGGTGATGTACAGCATGAGCGCCGGGGAATGGCCCGAGGCGCGGGCGCAGTTGCTCTACCTGCGAAGCCGACACGCCTGAACGGAGGATCACGATGCTGATCGACTTCTTCTACACGCTGCGCGCGGCCAAGCTGCCGGTTTCTGTCAAGGAGTACCTCACGCTGCTGGAAGCGCTCAAGGCCGATGTGGTCGGACCGGCCAACCCGGATGCCTGCAGCATGGACGACTTCTACCACCTGGCGCGCACCGCACTGGTGAAGGACGAGCGCCATTTCGACAAGTTCGACCGCGCCTTCGCCGCCTATTTCAAGGGGGTGGAGCTGATCGCCGACTTCAGCAAGCCGATCCCCGCCGACTGGCTGCGCCAGGAGATGGAGCGCATCCTGTCCGAGGAGCAAAAGGCCAATGCCCCCAAGATGGACTGGGACGAACTGATGGAGACGCTGAAAAAGCGTCTGGAGGAACAGAAGGAGCGCCACGAGGGCGGCAACAAGTGGATCGGCACCGGTGGCACCTCGCCGTTCGGGCATGGCGGCCACAACCCGCAGGGCATCCGCATCGGTGGCAAGGGCGGCAACAAATCCGCGGTCAAGGTCTGGGACCAGCGGGCCTACCGGGACTACGACGACAACCTGGAACTGGGCACCCGCAACATCAAGGTCGCGCTGCGGCGGCTGCGCAAGTTTGCCCGTGAAGGACACGAGCTGGAACTGGATCTGCCCGACACCATCCGCGCCACGGCGGCCAACGCCGGCTGGCTGGACATCAAGATGATTCCGGAGCGGCACAACAACGTGAAGGTGCTGTTGCTGATGGATGTGGGCGGTACCATGGATGAGCACATCGCCCGGGTGGAGGAGCTGTTCTCCGCCGTCAAGAGCGAGTTCAAGCACCTGGAGTTCTATTACTTCCACAACTGCGTCTACGACTTCGTGTGGAAGAACAACCGGCGCCGCTTTGCCGAGAAGTTCCCGACCTGGGACATCATCCGCAAGTACAACAAGGACTACAAGCTGGTGTTCGTGGGCGACGCCACCATGAGCCCCTACGAAATCCTGCAGCCCGGCGGCAGCGTGGAGTACAACAACGAGGAGGCGGGGGCCGAATGGCTGCAACGCCTGACACACGCTTACCCGAAATTCGCCTGGATCAACCCCGAACCCCAAGGGGTGTGGCAGTATCGGCAGAGCATCAGCATCATCCAGCAGCTCATGGGCCAGCGCATGTTTCCGCTCACGCTCAAGGGCCTGGAAGATGCCATGCGCATGCTGTCCAAATAGATCCGATGCACCCGACCTCCCCGGGGCAGGCCCCCGCGGGTCGGCCTTTTGTTCCTTCGTTGTGTCGCGCCGCGTGCCTGGTGCTGCTGTCCGTCTGGTGGCCGCTCGCTGCCGGTGCCGGCGTGGGGGAACTGCCACCCGGAATCGGCACACCAGAGCCCGCTGACCAGCCAGCCCCGATTGGTCCGGCATCGGTCGACGCACCAGCCCAGCCTTCCCAAGCCCGGTTCGATATCGACCTGAAGGCGCCCGAGGAGGTCCGCTCCTTGCTGCTGCGCCACATGGACCTGCAGCGATTTCGCCTGCTCGACGACCTGACGGCACCGGAGCTGGAGCGCCTGCTGGCCCGGGCCCCGGACAACTTGCGCAGCCTGCTGGGCACGCTGGGGCACTTCTCCCCGGTCATTGAGGTCAGCGTCCTGGCTGAGGGGGGCCGGGGCGCGTCGCCTCTGGGCACGGTGCGCATCACCGTCGAGCCCGGCCCGTTGACCCGGGTGGCCAGTGCGCGCGTGTATTTCCGCGGTGACATGGCGACCAACGCGGCAGCAAACAATCAACGCGAGGCAATCGAGCGCGAGGTGGCGCTGCCGGTGGGCGAACGGTTCACGCAAGCGGCATGGGAGCAGACCAAGACCCGGGTGTTGCGGCTGCTGACCGGCGAGCGCTACCCCAATGGCCGGCTGCTCAACAGCCTGGCCGACATCGACGCCGATGCCCGTCAGGCCCACCTTTACCTGGAACTCGATTCGGGCCCGCTCAGGCGCCTGGGTGCGATCGAGATCCGTGGCGCGCAGCGCTACGACGCAGCACAGGCCGAGCGGCTGGCGCGGCTGGCCGGTGTCGAACCGGGAGCGGACTACAGCCTGGAGCGGCTGCAGGCTGCCCAGGCCCAGGTCGCCGCCAGCGATCGCTACGAGTCGGTGCTGGTGACAGTGGAGCCTGACGGCGACGAGGCCGACTTGCCGGTGCTGGTGCAGTTGCGCGAACGCCAGCGACAGAGGCTGCAGATCGGGCTGGGTGGCAGCACGGACAACGGGCCCCGGCTGTCGCTCGAATACCGGCACCAGCAGGTGCCCGGCATTGGCTGGCGCTCCATCAACCGCATCCAGCTCGAACGCAACGACAAGCTGGCCGAGACCTCGTGGGCCGGAGCGCTTGACGACCAGGCCTGGCGCTGGGGCGCCAGTGCCCGCTGGGCCGAACAGAACGACGGACTCAACACCACCACCAGCCAGCGCCTGCGCTGGGGACGATCGCAGGAGGACACGGCGCAGGATCAGGGGCAGTACCTGCAGTTTGATCGCGCCCGCACGGTCAATTCGGCGCAACGCACCCTGATCCGTGCGAGAAGCCGGTCGGCGTTGAGCATCAACCAGGCCTGGACCTGGCGCCGGTTCGACAACCCGGTCTTCCCCGAGCACGGCCAGGGCCTGGCCCTTGAGCTGGGCCTGGGCGCCACGCTGGAGGGCACACCCCAGCCATTTGCCCGTGCCCAGGCGCGCTGGCTGACCTATTGGCCGCTGGGTGGCCCGTCGCCGGTGCTGCGGTCGGAACAGAGCCCGAAGCGCAGCCAGACCGGAACACCCGAGGCGACCGAACAGGGGCGCCTGGGTCGCCTGGCGCTGCGGCTGGAAGGCGGCGCCGTGCTCGCGCGCCGGGAAACGACCCTGCCGGACACCCAGCTCTTCCTGGCTGGGGGTGACGCCTCGGTGCGGGGCTACGGTCTGCGCGACATCGGTGTGGCCCAGGACGACGGCAGTGTCTCGCCCGGACGCTATCTGGCGGTGGCCAGCATCGAGTGGCAACGGCCGATCTGGCGTGACGGTCGCCGTACTCCCTGGGAGCATGTGCTGTTTGTCGATGGCGGCGCCGTGGCCGACCGACAGCAGGACCTGCGCGCGCAATGGGGCGTGGGCAGCGGGGTGCGCTACAACAGTCCGGTGGGTCCCCTGCAGGTGGATCTGGCCTATGGGCTGGCGGTCCGGTCCTGGCGCCTGCACCTGAGTGTGGGATTCGCGTTCTGACGCCATGGACCCCACCGACGCCCCATCCCGCCCATCCACCAGGCGCCAGCCTCACCTGGGATGGTGGCTGCTGCTGTGGCTGCCGGCCGCGGCACTCGCCACGGTTCTGTCGGTGCTGCTGGCGGTCTGGGTGTGGGCCGGCAGCGCCTCGTCGCTGGGCCAGTCCCTGGCCTGGACGCAGTCCTGGCTGGCGGCCCGGACCCCGCAGATCGGCAAGCTCGTGGTCACGGGAGCCGAGGGGAGCTTGCGCCGGGGCGGACGCATCGAGCAACTGAACTGGGAACAGGACGGCCTGCAGGTCCAGGCACATGGCGTCCGCCTGAGCTGGACCGAAGACCAGGTGCTGGGGCTGCTGACCTGGCGCCGGCTGGACGTCGATGGCCTGCACATCGATCGGCTGGAGATCCGGGACGAGCGGCCGCGTGGCGATGGCGGACCGCCCGTCAGCCTGTCGCTCCCCCTGCCGCTGCGCCTGCCCTGGTCGGTGGATCTGCTGGTGCTGCAGGGCGACAATGAACGGCAGCTGCAGGCCATGCGTGGCCTCTACAGCCACGACGCCGCGCCGGCGGACCTGGGCGTGCCGCAGGCCCACCGCCTGCGTCTGGACCAGTTGCGCTGGGCCTCGGGCGAGTACCAGGCTGAACTCCTGCTGGGTGCGCAGGCACCGATGCCCTTGCGGCTGGAGGCCACCGGCCAGGTTCAGGTGAATGTGCCCGACGGCCTGCCACAGATGCTGGATGGGCGCCTGCAGGCCCGGGGTGAGCTGGCCGGGAGCGATGCCGCCATCCAGCTGGAGCTGGCGCTGACCCAGGCCGGGGCAGCATCCGACCAGCCACCCGCTCTGGATGCCCGGGCCCGCATCAGGCCCTGGAGCGGACCACAGCCGCTGGAACAGCTCGAGGCCCGTGTCCACCAGTTGGATCTGGCCGGCCTGTGGCCCGATGCACCGCGCACCGCCTTGTCAGGTCAAGCCCAGGCGAGTCCGCACGGGCAGGGCTGGCAGGCTCAGATGGCGCTGCACAACGCCCGGCCGGCCGCGCTGGACCGGCAAGGCCTGCCGTTCGACCAGCTCCGCGTGGCTTTGGTGCAAGAGGGCGAACGGTGGTCCGTGTCCCTGCTGGAAGCCGACCTGGGGCCAGGCCGACTGCGCGGACAAGCCAGTCTGGAGACAGGCCACCCCGCCTTCTGGCAGGGCCCTTGGTCCGGCCGCCTGCAGCTGGAGCGCATCAACCCCGCCCGGCTTTGGAGCGGCCTGGCACCCGGACGGCTCGATGGAGAACTGCAGGCGCAGGCCGCTCCAGCCGAGGCCGGTGCCTTTGCGACCGCGTTCACGGGCCGCCTGCGCAACACGGCCCAGGCAGCCTCGCGCGGTTCGGCAACGTCCTTGCCTGTGGATGCGCTGGTGGTCAAGGGCCGATGGCAGGCCCCTGCCGACACGCCGGCGCAAGGTCAATTGCAGCTGGACCAGCTGCTGCTGAAGGCCCTGGGCCTGCAGGTCGAGGGCCGGGGCCGGTTTGACCTCGCCACCCGCCAGCTGGAGGGCCAACTGCGCGCACAGGCACCAGGATGGTCCGCCAACGGGTCGGGACTGGCCTCCGCCGAACGGGGTCAGGGACGGATTGAGCTTGACCTGAACAACGCCGAAGCCAGCCTGACCTGGCTTCGTTCCCTGCAGAACGCACCCGGCTTCGGCCAGGCGCTGACCGAAGGCATGCGGGGGTGGCATGAACTGGACGTGCAGGGACAGGCCAGCGCCGTGCTGACCTGGAAAGGCGGGCTCGCCGCACTGGGTTATCCGAGCGCGTTGACGCGAGCCGACGCATCCGCACAAGGGCTGACCGTCGATGGCGACCTGCGGCTGAACCGCCTGCGCCTGCAGGGCAAGGTCGACGCAACCAAGTGGGAGATCAACGACACCCGCCTGCGAATCGAGGGTCCGCTGTCGGCACTGACACTGGCACTGCAAGGCCGTCTGCGGGGTGCCCCCGGTGAACTGAACATCAACACCGCCGGTCAGCTCATGTCGGCATGGCCCGCCGGATCCGCCGGGGCACCGAGTCTTCCGGCTTCGGGCCGCTGGCAAACCAGAACCCTGGAGCTGCAGGCGCAGACCCGCGGACCATCCCCCGTGATCTGGCAGCTGGACGGTGCGGATGCGCTGAGCGTCGACTGGGAACAGCGCGGCGATGGTGTCAGGGTGACCACAGGGCCCGCCAAGCTGCGCCTGCAGACGCTGTCACCAGGCAGTGCCGGCACGGCGCGGCTGGACTGGGACCGCTTCGAGTGGGACCGCGGCGCACTGACCACCCAGGGTCGCATCGACAACCTGCCGCTGGCGTGGTTGGACCTGCTGACCGCTGCCGGCGAAGCAGCGCCCGGCCTGCTGGCGCAGGCGGGGGTCCGCTCCGACCTGTTGTTGCGCGGGCACTGGGACCTGCAACTGCCCGCGGGCCCGCGCAATCTGCCCCAGGTGCAACTGGAGCTGGAGCGCCAAAGCGGCGATCTGCAAGCCCGCACCGATGGTATGGCGACCTGGGCCAGTGGCTCGCCGGGCGTGGCCAGCGCCGGCGTGCGCACGGCGCGCCTGTCGCTGGCGACCGAGGGTCGTGCACTCCAGGCACAGCTGCTGTGGGACGCCGAACGCCTGGGCGAAATCGAAGCCCGCTTGCGCACCGAGCTGTCGCCTCCCGATGGCACGCACAACGCCTGGCACTGGGCCGAGCGTGCGCCACTGGAGGGCCGGCTGCGCGCCCGCCTGCCCGAGGTCGGCGTTTGGTCGGCGCTGGCCCCGCCAGGCTGGCGGGTGCAAGGCACACTGGAAGCCGAAGCCGACATGGGCGGTGACCGGCAACAACCCCAGTGGCGCGGCCAGCTGCGGGCCGACAACCTCGCCGTGCGATCGGTGGTCGAAGGCATCGCCTTCACGCAGGGCAGCTTGCGCGCCAGTCTGGAAGGTGACCGGCTGCGGGTCGAGCGCCTGATCCTGAACGGACCCGGCCCGTCGGGTGAGGGCGGCCTTCTGGAAGCCAGCGGCCAGGCCGAATGGCGGTCCGTGCAACGCGAGGGGCAGACACGGCTTGAACCCCTGATCGAGCTGCAGGCCACCGCGAAGCAGCTGCGGGTCTCCAACCGGCCCGACCGTCGACTGACCCTCTCTGGCCAGATTGAGGCCAGCCTGGACGGCACCCGTCTGGACATCCGGGGACGCCTGGGCGCCGACAGTGCCCTGTTCCTGCTGCCTGACGAGCTCACACCCAGCCTGGGCCCGGACGTGGTGGTCCGCGGGCGTGGCGACCCCACGCCGGTCAGCCATGGCGCGCGCGTGCAACCCGAGGTGAACGTCGAGATCGACCTCGGGTCCCGCTTCGAGGTGCGCGGGCAGGGACTGTCCACCCGGCTGGGCGGGCAACTGACCGTGCGCAGCACACCCGCCCTGCCCGGCCTTCGCGTGCTGGGCGAAGTGCGGGCCCAGAGCGGCACCTACCGTGCCTACGGGCAGCAGCTGAGCATCGAGTCGGGCGTGCTGCGCTTTGCCGGACCTTACGATGACCCGGCCCTGGACATCACGGCGATCCGGGCCAACCTGCGCCAGCAGCGTGTGGGGGTGCAGATTCGGGGTACTGCCCAGCGCCCACAGGTCCTGCTGTTCTCCGAACCCGACATGCCCGACAGCGAGAAACTGGCCTGGCTGGTGCTGGGTCGTCCGGCAACCGGTGCCGGCGCGGAGGCCGCGGTGCTGCAACAGGCTGCCCTGGCCCTGCTCGCGGGCGATGGTGAGGGCGTGGGCAGCAGGCTGGCGGGCTTTCTGGGTCTGGACCAGCTGGACCTGGTCGATCGCGGCGAAGAAGGCGATGCCCTCAGCCTGGGCAAACGCTTCTCGAACCGGTTGTACCTGAACTACGAACGCGGCCTGCTCAGCACGCTGGGCACCGTCTCGGTGTTCTATGAACTCTCTCGCTGGCTGAGCCTGCGCGCCCGGGCCGGGGAGGAGAACGCCGTCGACCTCATCTTCCTGCGCGAGTTCGACTGAACGTCCTGCCCGGACGTCCGGTCCGGTAACCTGTCGACCTTTACAATCCCGTTCGGTCGCCGCCATAGTTCAATGGATAGAACGAGCGCCTCCTAAGCGCTAGATGCAGGTTCGATTCCTGCTGGTGGTACCACATGCCGGACCGCGCCCACACCCCACACCGGAGGCCCGCATGCACCACCCGCACCCCCACAAGCCTTCGCGCGCCCTTGCCCACGCACTGGCCCTGGCCGCCGTGCTGACCTTCCCGACGACACCCTTGCCGGCACAGGCCGAGGCCAGCTTCGTTCAGACGCCCTACGAAAACCCCAAGGTCCTGTTCGACTTCTACCTGGACGACCCGGCCAAGATGGGCACGGCCCTTTACTGGATCCGCTCCTTCATGAACCCCCTGGTCGAGGCACCCTACAGCTTGTTCAGCGAGGACATGCGCGTGATCGTGGTGCTGCACGGCACGGAAATCGTGACCGTGGCGAAGAAGAACCAGCCACGCTACGACGAGGTGGTGCAGCGCATGCGCTACTACGCGGACCAGGGCGTGAAGTTCAAGGTCTGTGGACTGGCCCTGCAGGACTACGGCTACACGCATGCCGATCTGCAGGACTTCATCGAAGTCACCCCCTCGGCCATCACCGAGCTGGTGCATTGGCAGAACCAGGGCTATGCCCTGATCACACCGGTGGTGACGGAGAAGCGGTTTTCGATCGAACAGATTCGCTGATCGCCTGTGGCCGCCGGAGACAAGCTGACACCTTGATTCAGAACCCCAGGCGCTTGGCGGTGGACAGGGTCAGCACCACCGCGCTGGTGGCATCGGCAAACGGTGTGTCGGGGGAGATGGCGTTTTCGGCATCGCGGTACCGACGCGCGTTGACCAGCGAACCGACTTCACCGGCCACCCGGTGAAAAGTCTTGTGCCGCTCTATCAGCTCAAGAAAGGTCGGACGGTCAGCCAGGCGCTGACCATCGCCGTAGATCCACTTGCCCAGGGCGCAGCAGTCGTCGCGGCACAGGGTGGCCACGTCGACCTTTTCCTTGCTTTCAATGGCGTCGCGCAGGCGAACCTTCCACTGACGATGAGCGTCGATGAAGGTGTCAACGTCCAC